>JAFGJR010000188.1 GCA_016928975.1 Sedimentisphaerales bacterium
ACATTTTTCGCGAGTTTTTCAAAAGAGCACCCACATTTGGTACTCTGCCCTCGCCATTCGGGTAGAATCAGTGTGGGAGTGTTGCCAGACAGGATGGGGCAGCGGGGCGTTTCTCTGGGGCAGAAGGGAGGCTTCAGCGATGGGACGTATAGGAGAACAGCGGATCGGCCGGCGTGGCGAAACGGGGCAGGCGCAGGATCGAGCCGCGAGTAACGAGGCGCCAAGCCTGCCCCGAGCGGAGTCGAGGGGAGCGCCGGGCGCAGCCTTTACGCTCATCGAGTTGCTGGTGGTGATCGCCGTGATCGCGGTGCTGCTGGCGCTCCTGCTGCCGGCCCTGAGCCAGGTCCGAGAGCAGGCGCGCCGGACGAGGTGCGCCTCAAACATTCGCCAGCAACTGATCTCAATCCACCTCTACGGCGCTGAGAACGACGGCAAGCTGCCTTTGAACCCGTCGGTCGGGGGGGCGCACCCAGGGCTAAGCGCGGGAATCAGCGGGGGGCTAACTTGCGGCGTGGTTAACTTCATGCTGCGCAGTGGGACGGCGCGGGAGATGTTCTACTGCCCCTCGAACGCCGTCCAGCAGAAGTACAACGACTACTTCTGGATGAGCGGTTTTCCCGACCGCATCAACTGGGACGGAACGCGGTTCACCAGCGAGACTGCCCTCGACTACATCCACGCGAGCTATGGCTGGCTTGTCCTCGAGCCTTGCCTGGGGATCAACCGGGAGATTACGCGATACGCTAGAGATAGCCAGGAAAAGACCTGGGTGAAATCGCTGGGCGACAAGAATCCTGCTGCGAAGGAGTTGATTGTCGACTTGATTTACGGCGTGACGGGAAGTGCCTTTTACCTCCTGCCCGAGAAGAGCAAGCGGTATGGACGCAACTTCGTCACAGATGGCGCTGGACGGGCGAGCCTGCCCACCAAGGACCAGGAAACGAACCACCTGAGAGATGTAGACCCTACCGGCAGTAATATCGGCTTTCTGGATGGGCACACCGAATGGCGGCGTTTCAATCCTGATATGGAGGACGACGTCGCGGTGCCGCGCTATAGCATTGACGGGTCTGGGAGCAGCGGCCACTTCTGGTAATGCTGGCGAGGGCGAAATGAGGTGCTGCAGCAGCGTTCGGAGACTTCTGACGCGCGGCGGTGCTTGAGTGCGAAACGGGACAGACGACTGAAAGTATCCTTGACTAAGGGGGCGCAGGGAATGTGCGCGCAGACATGGAATCCGGACCGGGAAGGCGTTTGGCGCGGGGCACTGCGATATCGGGAATGCCCGGCGTCGCTGTGTGCGCGGCCTCCGCCAGCCTGGTGTGCGAGAGCGAGACGAAAGACATCCAACGAACAGTAGCAATCAGCACAAAGAGGCGGGCCATGGCCCTCTGCGTGGAGGGTTTGCGCTTGCCGGAAGAGCATAGAACGCATGGAGGTGACATCATGAAACGCAACGGCAGCATCAGTGCGCTGATCGGCATTACTATCCTCACCCTTGCCGTGGCAAGCCCCTGCCGCGGACAAGATTGGGACGACATCTGGTGGGAACCTTACATTGACCATTCGGAAACCTACACGGCTGCCAACGGTAGATACGGCCGGACCGCGGCTGTGGACGCGAACTGGGTAGACTACGAGTATGACGCGTACCTAGTGTGGGCACACGTAGACGCACGATTGACCGCGTGGGTAACGCTGGACTATGTGGAAGACTCTGCAAGCATTTGTGCGTCTGCCTATGCCTGCGGCGGGAAGACGTGGGAATGGACGGGCGCGCCAGGGGAAGCGCCGGCAATGAAGTTGGTGCATAGCTCGAGCGTTGGCGGGTACGTCTGGACCTATGGAAGCGTGGACGATGAGGACGAATACCCGTACCCTACCTTGAGTATCGAATCGGAGGGGCAGGGGTTCGCCGCCGTCGATTCGGATGAGGCTTACACCGAGGCAGGCGCTTATACAACGGGTTGGGCCACCAGTCCGCGCAGCCAAGCTACGGCCTATTACGGGTATAGTGGTTACGGTGGCGAGACGCCGAGCGAGGACAACGAGGTGCGTCCAGGACACTATCTTCTTGAGTACGAATGCTACAAGTACGAGACTGGCGAATATGAAACCGCGGGCGGTTTGTCGGAGATCAGCGCTGCGGTGGGCATAGTCTTTGGCCCTTCTTGCAGTGGTTCGGTGACCGCCGCAGGCGAACACCTTGGGCAGGTCGAGGGCGAAGGTGGCGTCAACTATGCTGCCACCTCTCAGGTACTTCTCGCAAACCTGTAGGAAGATTTCACTGGCTTGGTGTGTTCCGCCTGCCTGTAGTGGGCGGAACACACATCTTTCGGCTGAAGCGCCGGGGCGCGGACACCGTGCAAACCAGCCCTTGCGGACACGCAAGAAGGGACTGAACATGGGACACTCTGATTGTGGAAATAGTGGCCTGTCGGGGTATCTGCTGCTGATCCTCTGCGCTGTGGGGCTGCTTATGATCGGTACGCAGGTCAGCGGTGTGGGGAATGGCGTTTCCGGCACTGAGCTGAGAGGTAGCCACCAAGCACAGATCCTGCGTGAGAGTGCCTCCCAGGAAATCGCAGGCCAGCCATTGCTGGCGAACTTCAACCTGTCGCTGGAAACGAAGGAGAATGCGGACTTCTTGCTGACGCCGGCCTTGCTCGTGCAGGAAGCGCTACGCGATGACACCGTCATCACCTATCCCACGGAGTAGATGCCGATGAAGAAGTCCGACATTCACAGACCCGACACGCAGAGTCGGGTCGGCCTGCTGCCGGTAATCATAGTGCTGGGCGCGATCACGGCCAGTGCGATGGCGCCGACGGGCGCGAACGTGGGCACCGTGCAGTTCGACGCGGTTTTCGAGTTGGACTCATTGACGCGCCAGACCCACGTGCTGCTCTTTGCGCGGTACTGGGTCGGCCCCGACTATTACAGTGCATCGGTGATATGGGCCGAGCCTCATGGGCGCGGCCTGAACTTCGCGGTTTACCCGCCCACGCTATCCTTGACCAGCGACGCCAACGCTTTCAGCATGACCCACGACCTCTTTCCGGTTTATGACAGGACCTATCCCAAGCCGCTGGGGCCGCGCGGGGTCTTTCGCTGCATGTACGGTGATTACCCCGTTGACAACGTCCGGTTTGCCGAGCAGGAGGCGCTCACGGAGCGCGTCTATGCCACCGATCTGGACCGACTGCGTGACGCCAACGACAGAGGCTTCGCGGCGTTGCAAGTCGACGCAAGCGAGGATCGCATCGGTTCGCTGCAACTACTCGGGCCAAGGAAGAACGTGCTCAAAGACATCGTCTATGAATACGGCGGTGATGGGGGCGGACAGCTCCGCCGAGAAACCGTGAAGTTGCCTGAACAGCCTATCGCAGTCGGTTTCCAGGGCAAAGGGCTCGTAGTGAGAATCGGTGGCGAGGAGCATCAATACCGCGATTTCGAGTCCATCCATCATCGCGGTGGCCGAACGGCCACCGTGGAATATGAAGCCGTCGCGCTCGGCGGCCGTGACATAGCGCTTCCTGCGAAGGTGCAGGTGCTCGACGACGCCCACAAACAAGTCCTTCGTTCCGTCCGACTGTTGAATTTCAAGCCGACCGAGTTGGACACCGCCGCAGCCAAGGACGCGGCCGAGCGTTTCGGAGGCTTCTCCGGGGAGCATCGCCGCTACCGCGCACTGCTCGTGAAGTACTGGAAGAAGGACCCAAGCGAGGTGAATGAAGTCGATGTCGTCGCGTTGAAGCAATTGCGCGCCCATTTCGAGAAGGCTGAGGTGCGTGCAACGGGCAGCTTGGGGGAGAAGCTCAGAGAGATGAACATCCTCATGGAGCTGAACCGCATGCTGGGCGACGAGGCGCAGTTGGAGCGGTATTTCGCGTCTTATCTCTCCGTGCTGCGCGAGAACGGCTGTCGGCGAATGGTGCTGGTGGGTGGCTACGCGGCCATTGAGACCTCCATGTTGTGGCGCCGCTACCAGGAGGCCGACAGGCTTCTTGACCGGTGGCTGGACGTGGCGCTCGCGGTTCACGACCCACCGGCCATCCTCAGCTTCGCCCAAACACAGGTGGAAAGGGACCGCTGTTGGGTCATGGTCAGGTTGCTTGAGAAGTCTTTGCAGTCTCAGGACTGGGGTCAGACGAAGCTCGCAGGGCAAGTTCTTCGCTGCCTAGCCATCGAGAAGTTGTACGAGGCGTCGCAGAAACCCGACCCGGGCAGGCCAGAGTCTGTCATGGCGCAGACCGTGTGGGTCGCTTCATCGTTCGGGATCGAGAATCTCGCCAAGGCCCTGTTTGCATCCCTCCGCGAAGCGGACCGGACTTTCGCCGGGATCGAGGGGCCTACGGAAGAACAGAGAGCCATGAAGGCCCAATTGGATAACATCGAAAGGGCCCTTACCGATTGCGGCAATCCGCTACAACCCACTGACATTCAGGGAGTCCCGTGAGTACTCTTCAGAGCTTTGCTTTGCACGCGATGGAATGCTCTCGCTGGGACAGGAGGTACAGGCAATGAAACAGGCGAATCGATGCATGTTCAGTGACTGCCGCAACGCCGGTGACGCTGCGTTCTCCAGGCGGACGGCCCTGGGGTCATCGGTTGTGGCGCTGCTGGGATTGCTGTCGGGCTCGGCGCTGGCGGGCGAGCGTAACAGGAGCGCGGACGGCAGAGCAGCGGAAGCTGCTGTGCCGGAGCGGATGCGCAGGCGCATAGAGGAATCCGAGGCCTACGCGGAGCGCATGCGCAACGCCGGACCGGATGAGCGTCTGCAGATCATGCGGCAGCGCGTGGCCACGCGACATCAGCAGGCCATCGAGGACCTGAAGGAGCAGTTGGGTATCTCGGACAAGGAGTGGGCGGTCATCAAGCCAAGGCTCGAGGCCGTCTACAATCTCGTACACCCTCTGCCGCAGGTCGGCGGCGGGGCCGCATCGTCGCGCAGCGAGTTAGAGCTGAAGAAGCAGGAACTCCGCGAGTTGCTGAACGACAACGCTGCCGGCGTAGACCAGATCAAGGCCAAGCTCACCGCCGTGCGGGCGGCCAAAGAAAAGGCCAACCAGGAATTGGCCACAGCACGGCAGAACCTGCGTCAGCTCATGACCATCCGCCAGGAAGCCCTGCTGGTCCTTGACGGGCTGCTCGACTGACGGCGCTTGGTACCCCAGGCAGCCTTTCCGGATTCGGGGCCGCTGCCGGGGGTGGCCTTCCACTCGGCTAATCGGTCACGGCGTCGATCCAGCCGGCACCGGCTACGCGCTGCATCCCATCCTCGTCGATGTAGAAGACGGCAAGCTGGCCGGGCGTTATCGCCATGTTCGGCTGGTCGAATTCGACCCGGACGCCGTCGCCTTCCCGGAAGACCGTTGCCGCCTTGCCCCGATCATTGTAGCGAATTCTCACCTTGGCCCTGAAGTCCGACAGCGGCTCATCGACCAGCCAGTTGATCCCTTTGGCCCAGAGCCGGTGGTGCATGACCTCTTCCTTGGGGCCGAGCACGACGGTATTGGCGGCGGCATCGAGGGCTGTGACATAATAGGGTATCCCCATCGCGACACGCAGCCCTCTTCGCTGGCCTACGGTGAAGCGATGCACGCCTCGGTGAGTTCCCAGTATCTTGCCTGAGCCATCCACTATAGGGCCTACTCTGACCAACTCGGGGCGGTGCTGCTCAAGCAGGGCAACATAGTCGTCGTTGGGGATGAAACAGATCTCCTGGGATTCTGCCTTGGTCTCAGTCCCCAGCCCCAGCTCCCGTGCGATCCGCCGGGCGTCGTTCTTCGTGCGTTCGCCCATTGGCAGCAGCACGTGACCCAACGCCTCGCGATTCACCATGGACAGGACGTACGACTGGTCCTTGGCGAGGTCGGCGGCCTGGCAAAGGCCGGGACGGCCATCGTGCGGAATGATACGGGCATAGTGGCCTGTCGCCAGGAATTGCGCTCCGGCCTGCCTGGCGAACTCCAGCAGCCGACCGAACTTGATCAGGCGGTTGCAGAGCACACACGGATTCGGTGTGTGAGCTCGGGCGTATTCACCGAAGAAGTAACCCAGGATCCGCTCGAACTCGCGGCGCAGGTCAAGAACCGTTAGATTGATGCCCAGATGTCGGGCTACCTCTTCCGCGCCGGCTTGGGCGTGGCGGTTGTTCTCGCTGGTAATCATGAACGCCGCCTGGCAATCGTAGCCGGATTCAAGCAGTAGGGCGGTAGTGACGGAGCTGTCCAAGCCTCCGCTAAGCGCGACAACAACTTTCTGTTTCTCGACAGTCATATCTACGGACCGGGCGCAACGTCCTCGTAACCGGCTTCCGATCCGCCCATGCGAAACTCGTCGTGGTAGAGGACT
Source organism: Sedimentisphaerales bacterium (assembly GCA_016928975.1). Next base: position 6,358 of record JAFGJR010000188.1, read on the forward strand.
CGTTTGCTCACCTTGTCGCTGCGCCTGTTCGGATCGCTCCAGCCCTTGTACAGTCCCATCTTGAAGAATGGCCCGTCCTTGTCGTTGAAGGCGTTGGGCCCGTCCTGGTCGATTACCTTGACGCCGTCCTTCCACACTTGCAGGAGACCGTCCTGCCGGTAGGACCACTTGACGTGGACGACCCAGTCCGTCCAGACGCCTTTCTGATAGGGGCCCAAGTCATAGTTGTGGGTCCCGCCATATTCTCTCATGCCGCTCTCGAAGGTGTTGCGCTTGGCGTCCCAGCGACTGACCCAGCCCCAGTGCCCGTTGGTGGTTGACAGCGCCATGACGGGATTACGCCAGTTCTCACCGGCGTCGAAATCGGGCACTCCATGCCACTGCGCGACGATCTCCCAGATGTGATCCGGCGCATAGTCCTCAGGCAAGAGGATGCTGAATCCGTACCAGTACTCCTTGCCGATCTCCGCCCGGGGACCACTCACCTCGGTTCGATACGAGAAGCGATCCTTCTGCCGGTCAAGAGAAGTCCTCATCGCGTGCTTACCCGACCTAGCAGGGCCTTGGACAATCGCAGGCGTGTTGCCAGAAGGCTGCCAACCTTCCAGGTTGCCGTTCTCGAAATCGCTCTCGAAAAGCAGTCCGCGACGTTGTCTCTCGGCTCTGGTCAATCGCAGGGCGACATCGTCGCTATACGTGGGGGCTGCAAGAGCACGCGATCCGCCGTCATGCTCAAAGGACTCGGCCTTCTCGACGTTCCCGGTCTTGGTGTTGACCCACTCGGCTTTGTACGAACCCTGTGGAAGATCGATGGTGAGTTCCGCGATGCCGTTTCCGTTGACATAGATGGCGTACGCTCGGCCCGGCTGCACCAGGGCACGCGCGGTTGCCCCCGTCGGAACACCTCCTTCAATCACGGAATCATCAGGCTTCATCTTGATGAAGTCAAAGCTGTCGATGAATTCCCTGAGCACCTGCAGTTGTCTCCGGAGCTCTGGTCCCCCTCCGCCGGGTGCATTGATCTTAGCCGTGCCGTCCTCGTGACCGACGGCAAAGGAGTAATCGAGGTTGTCGAAGACGGCGCCGCCGGCGATGATGAAGTCCCATCCCTCCAGGCGGTAGGGCTTCGCACGGTCGCCACCAGCGAAACCGGTCTCGTCATCGCCAACTGCTCTGTTCAGATGGTAGTTGTCGGCCACAGCCGCCGGTGGCTTGGCGTAGTGAAAGTTGAAGATGGAGACACGAGGATTGGGATCCTCAACCCTCTTGGTTTTGTTGGCGATGTTCTGTGCGATCAGGTGTTTGTGTACAAATGCCGACTCGGCTTGCACGATGGTCTCGGCAATGTGATTCTGCCATTCCACAGTCACGCCGCCAAAGTACGGTTCGTTGCATATCTCGTAGTAGACATTGTCGAAATCGCGCAGTGTCCCGACAATGCGCCGAACCATCGCGTCCTGCACGGCCAGCAAGTCCTTGTGCTTGAGCGTGTAAACCTCCTCGCGCTCCACATCGCCTATTCCGTTGATGTTGTTGCGGGCGTTCATAGGGCTCAGTTCCCACATCTCGTTCTCGTAGAACGGGCAGAAGAAGACCATCTCGACGACGATGCCCCGTTTGGCTGCCTGCGTGACGAAGTTCGTCAGGCGGGTGAAATACGCCGCGTCCCATCTGGACAGATCGAACTTGTTCCCGCCGTTGGCGTACCCCGGCGTGTCGTTTCTGGCCCACGGGCAGAGCAGGTCGCCTTTGGCGGGTGCCAGCGTGTTTGCCTCGATGCCGAATGCACCTTGTGGCTCGCAATACGCACCGCTGAAGGTCCGCGTCAGATTGAAGCCGTTGGATTGGAGTGTCTGTAGGTACTTCGCACAGTCAAACGCCTGGTTCAGGACGGCGCCGTAGTGTTCGCCGGACGTGATCAGGATGGTTGGCTCTCCCCGCCAAAGGAAGTAATGAGGATTGTCCCGATGGAGGGAGATCGGATCTGGTCCTCTTGCTGCCCAGGATGCCGATGTGAATACCACGATGAGCGCGATCAGCGGGCTCTGATGCCGTCGCAGTCTCCTTGCCGAACACAATCGGGACCGGTTGACCCGTGATGCGAATGTCTCCTCTTGCTGCGATCTGAGCATCCGACGTATCTTCCTGCGGATTTCCTACTGACGATTCGGTCTTCCTCGGTTTAACCGGCCGGTTGCGTTCGGCACGCGCCGCCGCGAATGCGTGCTTCATGCATGTTGCCACGACTCAACGGGCCATTATACATCTGCCGAGAACCTGGGCCAACCATGCGCACTCAGGCTGCATGAAATCAGGACACGCTGTTGACGACGTGAAACGAGTTCGGCAGAGTCGGTCCCGCAGACAGGCCAGACAGAATTTCGCGGCGAATGCCCTTTTTCCTGTAACCAAACACACCCCGCTGCGTCTTAGTGTTTAGATGTATCAGGCGAGTTAACGCTATAGCCGTAGGCGGTTTGTACGCGAGATTCCACTTATGGAAAGGTGGTGGGAGTATGGGTACGATTGCGAAGAGGTTGTGCGCAACAGGAATAGTCATCTTGGTCTTGTCGGCGGCGGGACGGGCAGAGTCCCAGGTCAACAGCTATGTTCAGCACAACCAGACCCATGCAGTGGTCGCCATGAATGACGCCGCTGACTTTGTCGTCGTCTGGCGCAGTCACATTGCCGATGGCCGAGGAGGGGGCGTATACGGCCGGTGCTTTTCTGCCGACGGAGTGCCATCCGGAGAGGAATTCAAGATCAACCTCTCAGAGATGGATGTGGGCAGTTGGCATCCCGCCGTGGCAATGAGCCCCTCCGGCAGCTTTGTGGTTGCGTGGGCGGCGGCTCGGGGAGGCGGCTCCAACATTGTCGCCAGGATGTTCGATGCGCAGGGGACCGCTCTGACAGGTGAGCTTCAGGTCGGCATAGCACCGAATGCCGTGGAGTCAGCGCCCAGCGTCGCGATGAGTTCAACCGGCGCATTCGTCATTGTCTGGACAAGTTGGTATGAAGACGAGCACCTGGGAAAGAGCTACGTCTCCGGTTGCATCTGTGGTCCGGATGGTTCACCGATGACCGATACGTTTCTCGTCGATGATCAACCCCAGGGCTGTTGGCCGGACGTGGCCGCAGACGACTCGGGCGGGATTGTGATTACATGGATCAGGATGGGAGATGTCTATAATAGGCCTTACGGAGAGTATGTCATGTTCCGCCGTTACAGGTGGGATGGTACGGCTGCGGGCACGGCCGTACAGGTGACGGACAACCTCAACAGCCGGTGGTACGGTCCATCCGTAGCGGCAGCCCCCGACGGCAGTTTTGTTCTAACCTGGGCTGTTGGACCGTTCCCATACGACGTCTATGCACAGCCCTTTGACTCGGCCGCCATGCCAATCACCGCACCCTGCGTTGTCAACACATGCGTGCAGGGCAACCAGGGACGCCCGCGCATAGCGACTGCCGCCGGGCAGGAATACGTCATTGTCTGGGACAGTGACAGTCTGGATGGTACAAGCTGCTGTGTACGCGCCCAGTTCTGTACGCCGAGTGGAGAGCTTGTGGGTGATGAATTGGCACTGACTGCCAGTGGCATGGGCCGGCAATGGTATCCCGATGCAGCGATGGCCGCGGACGGCAGGTATGTCGTCGTGTGGATCAGTGACTGCAAGGACGGTTCCGGATATGGAGTCTGTGCCGAGATCGGGCCCCAGTAGCACCATGTTGTCGAATACGTCGCAGTTCCCGGGCGGGCATTTCGTGCCGACATGCATGTTCGTTCCACATTCCTGCGATGCCGCGTCGTCGCGCGGAGCTGATGATTCTGTAAGCGGGAATCGCCGATAGAGGCCACGTCCTTGGGCTTTGTCGGCTGAGCGAGTCAACCCCGGCTGTATTGAGGTTGACGTTCGGAAGCTCGGGCCAAGTCGCTGAGCAGATACTTCCTGACGACCACATCCCAACTCATGTTGCAGGCCAGACGATGGCCGTCGGAGATGAGAGTCTCCAGCTCAGCCTCATTCTTGGGCAGACGTTCGATGATCTCTTCGGCCACTCTGGTACTCTCAGCGGCTTCGATTCTGTCACGCACACGCCGGTCGATCTGCAGCAGATCCTCGATATCGGCGTACTGATGGTCGCCGAGTCTGGTGTAGTCAGCCACGATGATATTCTTGACCGGCTGTCCCGCGGTCACGTCGCGGACAAACCCGGCGCAGCCACATACACTGCTAAAAACGCAGATGCCGCCGAAGGTGAGCGGCTCGAGCTGCGCGATGCCGAAGGGCTCGTAGATGCTTTGTCCGAACTCGACATCGCTGCCCCTGCGGATGTCGATGAATTCCATGTCGCCCGGCATGTGTTCGCCGCAGGATGTGCGGTCAAAGCCGAACTGGTTGATGAAAACGGCCTTGATATTACGGCTCCCGGCATTGAACCGCTGGATTGCGGTGTAGAAGTCCGCCTCTCCTCCCGACAGGTCCGGCCAGCCTTCACGGTGGGCCACGGGCCAGCCATAGGTGGCTTCCATGTGGTAGATATCGCAACTGCGCCGCCGGGAAACCTCGGTGCTCAGCAGCAAGAACACTGCTGTCTGTCCCTGCGGCCCAATGACTTTGTCGAGTTCTGACAATACGTTCAGGTCTCGCCAAAGCCCCTTGCTGCGTACCAGACGGGTCACGTGGGTGAACACGTAGTCAGGCTGATAGCCCAACAGGGTCTCGCAATAGCGGCGGAGCTTCTCCTTGGAGGTGAGCTTGTCCGCCACGCTGGTTTCGTAGGCGGGCACCCCATTATAGACGATGTCGATGTCGGTCGTTTCGAACTCGGGCGCCAGGAAACGCAGTTCGTCGGCGACATAATCCCCGACGGCGTAGATATGGTCGCAGTACTTCGAGGCTTCGACGAGGGAGTGCTTGAAGTACGTAGCCTGATTGCCGAACACCTCATTGACGTACAGGTGGTCCTTGTGTGCTTGTTGGATGAGGTTGTAGAACATCGTATCGTGGCCCGCGTGTTCCTCCACGATGCGTCTCATCGTTGCCACTTCGTGGGCATAGAAGACGGTCCTGAAATGACAGTACGGTTCGAGAATGGCTGCCAGCGCGGTGGGCATGCCCATGAACTCGTGGGAGATGATGGTCGTTCGTCCTTCCACGGCGCCGAGCGCTTTCAGTACGGCAATGGCCGGGGCGGCCAGCCGCACATACTGCTCGTACTCCCAGAGATGCTCGTACAGATGGCTCTGGACGCCGAATTCTTCGAAGAGACGCCGCTTGAATTCGTTCAGCATGCCGACGTCCATATAACGCACGTCGATCAGCACGACTTCGGGTGAGCTTCGGATGCCGGTTTGCACGTCGACGAAGGCACGCCTTCCGTAGACGATGCCCACGTTGTAGAGGCTTTCTATCTTGCGGAAGGCCGAGCTGTAGCCTGGATTGATGAGGCCGTCGATAGACGAGTATAGCACCTCGCCGTCCTCGCCAAGTCTGGTCTCGACCGAGCCTTCGGTTGTGAACAACGGACTGACGAGGATCGAGCGGCCGACGGCTTCCAGGTACGATGGGCAGGTGAAGAAGCCTTGCAGAACGGCTCCAATGCCCCCGATCTTGCCGGCGGCTTCATGGGTGACGTGTACGGCGATGTTCTCCTCGGCCATGTGAGCTCTCCACGTCGTTACAGATCGATCCGAGTTGTGCGTTCCACTCCTAAAACGTACGCAATGCTCTGGGCAGAGCCAAACCGAGATGACCTGCAATAGGAAGGGATTCCAAGGGGCCGAGAAAACGAGGCAGTTTGCCCTGTGGGCCGAGGCGTTTTCGGAACCGGGCGGGCCGTGCGGATGAGCTAGCTGATTCGAGTTCTTAGGTTCCTGATGAACCCTGAAAGGACGGTGGGCGGGATGTCAATCAGTTCCGGATCGGGAGGGTCACCGGTGGCGATTCGCTCGATGATCTCCTTTGATTGGCGTCGGTGGGAGGCGATCAACTCTGCCGTGCGCTGTGCCTCGTCAAGATCACCGTTGTACATCTGCCGCAGGTAGCGAACGATGGTCTCCGTCAGTTTCTCGCTGCTGATATCCGTGGTCGAACCCGACGGCGAAGCGGCCGTCTCGGGGACGCTTCTTTCTTGCAGAATATTCTGCGTAATCTGAAAGGTCTCCGCCAGTAGCCGCTTCTGTCGCTCCGCTTCAGTCTCGTCTATAGGGACCAGCTTGAGTTCCTCGTCGTCGTCTGCCTGTGGGACGTAGACTTTGTTGTGGCAGGCCGGACATTTCCCCCATTTGCCACCGGCATTGTCGGGAGCGTCAATCCTCTTGCCACAGTGGTCGCAGTGAAACTTGATCGACATTTTTCAACCTCACCGGAAGATGTCAACTCTGAGCGTGATGCTCGGCCACCACGTCAGTGGTGATCCCGCCGCGAGGAGTGAACCGGGCCGTCACTTTCATCCAACGCGGCGCGCACGCACCCCTCAGATCGTCCAATATATCATTCGTCAGCGACTCGTAGAAGATGCCTTTGCTTCGGTAGCTCTGCAGGTAGAACTTGAGGCTCTTCAACTCGATACAACTCTTGTTCGGGCAGTACTCAACGATGATTTCGCCGAAGTCCGGCTGGCCGGTTCGCGGGCACACGCTCGTGAATTCCGGACACCTGATTGTGATCCGATAATCACGGTGCGGTCGCGGATTGTCAAACAACTCGATCTTGTTGTGTTCGTCCATGGTTGTGCCCGTTGCCAGCGATTACCCATAGTATAATCCTGTCCTGACGGGGGGACAAGTCCGAATCGGGGGGCTATAGCGGAATCTGTCCCTCGCCAACGGCTCCGGCTGTTCCCCTGTGGTCGTCCATTTGCTATAGTAGGCAACGACAGCAACGGGCAGGGCTGATCCCTCCTCGGCTCCGTAGCAGTGGATTCCTGAGGTTATCGTTCCATGGCGAGCAAAAGGGCGGTTGTACTGTTGAGCGGCGGGCTTGATTCCGCGACGACGCTGGCTATTGCACACAGCGAGGGTTTCAGCAGGTGCTACGCCTTGACTTTTCTCTACGGGCAGCGCCACCGCCGGGAGGTTGAGGCGGCCCGAAGGATAGCCGCTTCACTGGGGGTAGTCGAGCATCGTGTTGTCGAGATCGACCTTGCCGCCTTCGGAGGGTCGGCTCTGACCGATGCGGGGGTGCAGGTGCCGAAGGACCGCGATCAGATCGGCGACGTGACGGGCATTCCGCCGACGTACGTGCCCGCTCGGAACACCATCTTCCTCAGCTACGCCCTGGCGTGGGCAGAGGTACTGGGCGTCTTCGATGTCTTCATCGGGGTCAACTCGACCGACTACAGCGGCTACCCCGATTGTCGGGCTGAATTCATCACGGCCTTTGAGAACATGGCCAACTTGGCCACGGCGGCAGCGGTGGAGGGAAAGGGGCGATACCGGATCCACGCGCCCATCATCAACATGACCAAGGCCGAGATCATCCGCGCCGGCGCCAAGTTGGGCGTGGACTACTCGCTGACCCACAGTTGTTACGATCCGGACCCGGCCGGTCGAAGCTGCGGCCGATGCGATTCTTGCCGATTGCGGCTCAAGGGCTTCGCGGAAGCCGGACTGACAGACCCTGTCCCCTATGTTCCTCGTGAGCCGTAGCAAGGTGTTGCATGCGCGCGACCGAGATCTTCTACTCTCTGCAAGGCGAGGGGATGCTGGCCGGTGTGCCGAGTGTGTTCGTGCGCCTGGCAGGGTGTCCCCTGCGCTGCCGGTGGTGCGACACGGCCTACGCATGGGATTACGCTGCGGGCATGGAATATGACCTGGCGGATTTAGTCGCCGAAGTGGAGCGGTTTCCCTGCAGGCATGTGGTCATCACCGGAGGCGAGCCGATGGTCGGCGCCGATCTCATGCCCCGGCCCGGCTTGGCCGATCTGACCCATCGCCTCAAGAGCTTGGACGAGCACATCACCATAGAAACAGCAGGCGTGATGTTCGTGCCCGATCTGGCCTGTGATCTGATGAGCATCAGTCCTAAGCTGAGCAACTCGATCCCGAGCAAGACGAGGCCTGCAGGGTGCGCCGATTCGAGGCTTGATGTTGCGCCGATTCGGAAGTTGATCGACCGCTACGACTACCAGTTGAAGTTCGTGGTGGACTCGGCAGGCGATCTGGCAGAGGTGCGCAAGACACTGGATGAGATCGGCGACGTGGATCGGCGGAAGGTGATGCTGATGCCTCAGGCGGCAAACCGGGAAGAGCTGATGGCGAAGGGGTCGATGGTGGCCGATCTCTGCATGAGGACCGGCTTTTGCTACTCGCAGCGGCTCCAGGCGATGTTGTGGAGTGGCGAAAGAGGTCGATAGATGCATGAATAGCCGAAGTTCAATCGGCTCCGGAAGGTGCGCGCCGGAGGCTTCTTCATGATGGCTAGGAGCTCCTGATACTCGGCTTCCGTGATCTTGCCTTCGTTGCGAAGCTGGAGCAACTCCTGCTCCGATGATGCGTTGGAAGCGATGCTCATGGTTGCATCTCCGGATAGGTTCAGGGGCGTTTTCTTCTGTCAGCGAGCATTCTGGCCAGCCAACTGTTATCCATACGGCTCAGTTTGATTGGGGCCACGACGATTCCCACGATGCTGAGGATCCAGACGATGGGCAGGTGGAGGACGAGTCCTGCGGGCAGGCCGATCACGCAGATGAGCAAGCCACCGGTGAGTACACGCTGGCGAAATGCCTGGAATTGAGGTTCGGCATTCTGGTGCGGTCGAGGGTCCGAGGCGGCGGGCCTCTGCATGGCGGCCAGGAGGTTCCGATACTCGGCCTCGGTGATCTTGCCTTCCTCCCGAAGCCGCGACAATTCCTCACGCGACGAAACGCTGGACGAGTCTTCCATTTCTCACTCTCCGACGAGCTTTTCGAGCTTGCGCCTTGCCTCGGCGACAGTGATCCGCTCGGCACGCAGTTGTTCGAGCACGGCCTTCTTCTGGGCATCCATTTTGACAAGGGCCTTGTAGCTGGCGATGAGCCTGTCCAGCCGCGAACGTATGGCGGCGTACCCCATGGGACCGTTCTGTTCGAGGGCCTTGATGCTGAAGCCTGCGAGGAGGTATCGCTCAAGGAATTCCTGGTCCTCGGGGCTGAGTCTGTCGAATGCAGCCTGGCTGAAACTGCCCTCCACCTTGACGTCGCACAGGACGCACTTCATGGTTGCGGTCTGCATGGCCAAGCCGCACAAAGGACAGGTTATCGAAAGCCGTTTTCCCATAACGACCATGATTATTAGCTACTATGCGGGTGGAGTCAATACAAATTTGTGTGAGTATGTCAACGTCCTAATTTTATTTGTGTGCCAGCGGATTGTGCCTTCTCGCGATGGTTGGCGGTCGGAGCGCCGCAGGATCGGCAAGGGCGGTCGGGAGCGTCCGGTGAAGCGCGACAGGAACGCAGGATTTGAGTGGAGAGCAGCTTGCGACTGAGGCAGGGCGGAAAGGCGGCTCCTGTTGTATCCGTAGGCAATTGTGTGGTCGTCAGAATGTCCGAAGTGACGATTGACAACCGATCATCGATCGTCAATAATCCCTTGCCTATTGCCCGGGTGGCGGAATTTGGCAGACGCGCCAGCTTGAGGGGCTGGTGGGCTTCGGCCCGTGCTGGTTCGAATCCAGTCCCGGGCA
>JAFGJR010000039.1 GCA_016928975.1 Sedimentisphaerales bacterium
CACTCCTTTCTGGGTTGTTTTAGACCTTCACAGAAAAGCCGATGCGCCCGTTCTTTTCAACCCCTAACCTTTCCGCAACAGAAACTAAGTAGGGAAAGCGCCCGCAAACGGCCAGGGAAACGCTGAGGCGGCTATCGACGATAGGCGGATAAGGCCGATCGTTTGTCCGGCCGTCTCAGCCGCGGGCAAACGTGCTGGCAAGCGTCTCTTGGGGACTGTCTGCGGGGCCATGCCTCGTGCCGGTGGACTTGCGCAGGGTGGGGGAAGAACCGCTGAGGGTCTGAAGGAGTGCCTCCAGCCTCTGCAAGTTGTCGACGGCGTGCCGAACTTCCGTGGCCAGAGCCATCATCCAGCCCCATCGTTCACTCTGCACTCGCTCCAATTCCGCCCGTACGGCCCGCATAATGTCCGTCTGAGTGACGATTCCGCACAGTTGACCGGCATGTGCGACAACCACGCGATGAAGATGCAGAGCGTCCATCTTCCTGCTGACGCCGAGGACGGAGTAGCTGGGCGGGACGGTCGTGATCGGCGACGACATCACATCGGCGACGCACGTCTTGGCAGGGTCTCTCTGGGGCGTCGCGACGCGACGGATCACGTCTTTCTCAGTCAGAATGCCCGTCGGCTCATCCCTTTGCAGGACGAGAACGCATGATATGCGTCTTGTGCTCATGATACGGGCTGCCTCAGCGACCGTGTCATCGGCCGCGACGGTGGCCACCTCTCGGGTCATGATTTCCGAGATGGACCTCAAGGGGATGAGAGTGATTAATCCGCGGGTGATATCCGTCTCGGTGACGATGCCCATCAATCGACGGTCTTCGAGGACCGGCAGCCGTCTGATCTGCCGGGCCTGCATGACCCTGCTCGCCCCAAGGACGGATAGTGTCGGTGGCGCCGATTGCACGGGACTGGACATGGCCTGGGTCACCCTGAGCCGTTGGAGGTCACCCAGTGTGTCGGCGACGGTCCTGAGCATGTCCCTTTCCGTCACGATACCCACGACGCGCTCGCCATCCACGACCACCAGGCATGAGATTCCGGCTTCGGACATTCGTCTTGCCACGTAGAAGACGGTATCTCCCGGCATCGCCGTGACGACATCCGTGCTCATGATGTCGCCGATCTTCAGATCCTCTCTATAGGGCGCGGCGCAACGGCCAGCGGCGACATCCACTGCGATTTGTTCTTCGACGCTGTGTTCCATAGTCAACCTCCGCGAACCAACCGCTTCTCGACACATCATACACGCCCGCCGCCATCTTCTGACGACATTGCGGAGCAGACCGCACATGTCAACCATCGGTGCGCACGCAACACTGCTTTGCAGCAAAAAGCTCGATCGACTATGGCAAAAGGCTTGGGCTATCCTGGGAAAGGCTCGAAGATCGCTTCGTCGTCAAGGATGTGTAGAACCGTCTCCTCCGTCGGCGGCTGAGGAGTCTGCGGTTTGGAGCCGCAACCTGATGGCTCGCTGCTGCATCAATCGCCATGATGGTGCGGTGAATTGCTTGTTCGTGGATGGCTCAGTGCGGAACGTTGGGCTCAAGGAGCTGTGGACGCTGAAATGGCATCAATCCTTCAACACGACCGGGCCCTGGACGAGGGCTGGCGGCGTCCTGCCGACAGACTGGCCGGCGTGGATGAGATCCTTCAAAGAGTACTGATCCCCGCGTCATCCACGAACAGCGCGAGGGGAACGCTCAGTAGGATGCCCGGGATCCGGCCGCACCAATCCCTATACTGTCGCGCTCGAAGCGGCAACGGTTCTGCCGGGCATTTTCCTCTGATCCTCTGCGGGCGCTGCACTCGCGGCGGGCCGTTTGTCCGAAGTACGATAGGAGCTGCTGAGCTTCTGAATAAGCTGCTGCAACTTTCGCAGGTCCTCCATGGTGTTCTGGACCTGCGTCGCCAGTTCCGTCATCCAGCCCCATCGTTCGATTTCCACCCGCTCCAGCTCCGCCCGGATTGCTCGCATGATGTCGGTTTGGGTGATGATCCCGCACAGCTTCCCTTCATCCATGACAATCAGGCGGTGCAGATGCAGGGCGTCCATCTTCCTGCTGACCCCCAGGACGGAGTACTCTGGAGGAACCGTTGTGATCGGGGACGACATCACGTCGCCAACACGCGTCTTGGAGGGGTTTCTGTGGGCCCTGACGACACGATGGATCACGTCCTTCTCCGTCAGAACACCCACCGGCCCACCATTTCTCATAACGACGACGCACGATATGCGCCGGGAGGCCATGATACGCGCCGCCTCAGTGACCGGCTCATTCTCCGCGAGGGTGGCCACCTCTCGGGTCATGATGGCGCAGATGGAGGTCAAGGGAATCAGCGTGATCAATCCTCGGGTGATATCCGTTTGTGTGACGATGCCCACCAGATGCTTGCCATCCAGAACGGGCAGCCGGCGGATCTGGCGTGCCTGCATGATTCTGCCAGCCTTGAGGACGGATACGTCTGGCGTTACTGACTGCACGGGACTCGACATCGTCTGGGCAATGGTGATGCGACGAAGATCGACGGGTGGGCCGGAGACGGCCCGGAGCACATCCTTCTCCGACAGGACACCGATCACCCGTTCTCCGTCGGTGACAACCAGACACGAAACCTGACTCTGGGACATGTGCTCCAGCGCGTCGTGGACACTATCGCCTGGCAACGCCGTGACAACGTCCTTGCTCATGACGTCACAGATCTTCAAGTCGTGGGTGCTGGGCCGCGTTTCAGTACCCGTTGCCTTTTCTCGGTTGCCGTGCCCCTCTTTCCTCAGTTCCATAGATAGAGCCTCTCCAATCTCGCGGTGCCATGTGTGAAGGATGGCTTCCCGCCGTTTCCGTTTGTGTCCTACAAATGGGATCATCGACCGGACAGGTGGATAAGGTTCTGAGGAAATTGCCATTCGTTGCCTCTGGGAGCGAAAAATACGTGGAACTACGTAGCTCCTGCGTCGTGTTATCGTTCCCCGTCCGATTCTCGACGTGCGACCTTGAAGTCGGCCTTCTGCCCGGCGTTCAGGTGGAGGGGCCCTTCGAATTCGTGCACCCCGTAACCGCTCAGGATGAACCGCGACAACGTGAGCGAGCCGCCCAGAACGGACAGCTCCACATCCACGTTCTTGCCGGCTTTCCTGAGCGAGCAGGTGCCCCACGCGAAGCCGTTCGACCAGAAATGCATGCCCTTGCCCGGCGCAAAGGCCATGGACTTCTCGACACCTGAATACTGGAACCCGGTCAGTGCGATCACCGCGGCCCAACTCGCCATCGCGCGGGCGTAGTGGTGGCCGCATTCCGCTTCGTCGAAGGGGCTCCGCTTGGCGCCGTCGTAGCGGTCGCGGATGTTCTGAATGCATTTGAGCCCGTCGGCGGTCTGACCTTCGTACAGCATGCCGACGGCGGCGGTATACTCAAAGCCGGTCATGACCTCGCTGAAGTAGGGGAACGGACTGGCCGGCCGGTCCCTGGGATAATCGGCCATCAGCAGGACCGACTCGCTGCCGAGGGCGAAGCTCCGCATACAGTTGAAATGGCCGTGGAGATTGTCGCGGTAGTTGTACTTGAGGATACTCTGGAGCGTCTTCTGCACGTGCTCGGGCTCGACGAGGTAACCCAGCCCGCAGACGTGGGCCATGTACTGGCCGACGAGCTGATCCACGAGGCAGCCCGACCCGAGTTGGTAGTCGGGCTGGGTCGGGTCCTTGGCGCCCATGCCGACCTGGAGAACCGCGGCGACGTCGGATTCGCTCCCGGGCGGTCGGATGTGGTGCTCGAAGTACTCGCCGTTGAACAGGTTGGCGTCGATCCACGCCTTGCCCTTCTCGAAGAGATCGCGACACGTCACGGCAAATTCCTTATCACCCACGTAGCGCGCCATCTCTTCCGCCGCCCGCAACGCGCCGAGGTACCAGATCCCCATCTGCGGATTGGGCCCGTAGTATTCCACGTCCATCGTGTTGTGCTGACAGCCCTCCATCACGCCATCCTTGTCGGCGTCCCAGCCGCCGGGAATCCAGCAGAACTCCACCGCCTTCTTCACGTGCGGCCAGAGCGTCTTGAGCATCTGATCGTCGCCCGAGAGTTGCCAGTCGCGATACATCTTCATGATGCAGCCCATCTGCCCGTCGGCGGCCGCCTTGCCGAATTCCTTCGCCCTCTCCAGCGGAAGGTTCACGCGGAAAGCCATCATGCCCTCGTCGTTCGTCGCGCGGCCGAACTCGACCTCGCGCATCGACTTTGCCAGGCTGCCGAACAGGAACGCGGTCGCCTGTTCGTAGTTCCACACGTGCGTGCACGAGCCGTGACAGCAGCCGCCCCTGTTGCTGCACCCCTCGAAGCCATAGAATCGTCCATCCTCCGTGCGGAAGCACGTCTGCGTGCGCAGCGTACTGACATTGAAGAGCGCCGCCTCCTTGACCACCTCGGGCAGATCGCTGTCACAGAACGCCCGGACGAACCCGACGGTCTCCTGCTCCAGGGCCGGCAGTTGGGATGCCGTTTTCTCCGCCACCTCCCACGCGTCCTTGTAGAGCGTCGTGTAGTAGTTGCCAATCCGGTCCTGCTCGTTGCCCTTCGGCGTCCACGTCATGCGATTCGGGAAATGCCAGGTGATCAGGAACGTGACCGGCACGGCCTGCTTCGGCGGCAGCTCGACGGTTGCCGCCAGCGACGCCATCGGCATATCCTCGCCCGTAGCCTTTCGCTCATCGAGCCGGCCGTCTGCGCTGAAATCATCCCAGAAGTCGAGCCCCGAGCCGCCCCAGCCGCCCGGGAGCCAGGAGATCCGATGCGTGGTGCCGCCCCTGGCGGTAGTGGTCAGGGCGATTGTCCCCCATTGCTGCGCCCGCTCGGCGACGCCGGCGGACGACATGAAGATGCCGGAGACGCTCTGTCCCTCACGGAACTCATTGCGGTTGGTCTTGCCGCCTGTGGCGACGAGGTCGCCCTTCCAGTCCTTGGTTTGTCCCGAGCCGTCCATGCCGATGAAGTTGGGCAGCACGCCGCACACCGACGCCTCCAGGGTCTTGTTCGTCTTGTTTCGCAGCACGTATCGCAGAATCGCCACCGGGATGCTGCTCAACTCGGGGTCGCCGGGCACCAGTGGATTGAACGCCTGCAACGTGACATCGACGGGCATATCGGGATCGGCCAGCATGACCTGCCCGAGTGGATACGCCGCCGCAAAGCGGCACTGCCTGAACCGCGGCAGACCGTGATTCGCCACCGTACTGCCGTGACTTCCCTCATAAGCGGAAAGCTCAATCGGCCCCTCCAGCCCCCGCGCGTAGGTCTTCCCCGCCGCGTCTTTCACCCAGACAACAAAGCAAGGCCCGAATGACCCCCCTGTGGGAATGAACCCCTTCGCCGGCCGGTTCATGATCTCCCAATCCCGCAGATCGCCTCGCCCACCGAGTGACACCGTCCCCGTCCCAATCCCCCCCAGCGGCAGCGCAATCGCCTCCAAATGCCGCTCATCATAAGTCCTGAGCACCGGCCAATCCGCCACACCCCGCTTGTCAGCCCGCACCGCCCCGACGGCAAGACTATCCTGAGCCGACACCACCTGGGACCACCAGACACAACAAAGGACTGCAACACCCACGAGACATGAGAAGAGCTTCCGTTCCATGACAACCTCCTGACAAGAGCCACGACTCCTGACCACACAATCACACGCCCGGAATATATTCCACCGCAGTCCCCCTGGCAACCGAGAACTGACAACTGCCTGTTCTTGCCCCGGTTTCCATTTGCCCTCCTGTCAGCCTCTCAGTACAATATACAGTCATATTCGAAGGCCGCGGGGTTTTGTAATGCGACGAAGAAGCGGTGGCTGATTTGCCATGCCGAACGACCCGTGTTCCCTCGCGACGGCGAGTGCAGCCTGTGCAGCGCGGACTTGACTCAGTTTCATCTTCGCAATGCGTCCAACATGGGCTGTCTGGTAGAGACGCATGTGCAAGCGTTCCGATGAATAGGACGTGGCGGTGGCGATAGAGACCATTACCAAGCTGGATGCAGCCTGTCGGCAACTCAACACGGCCATATCACTCTGGTTTGCTGATAATGATCCAGTATCTATTCATACACTCACATGTTCAGCTCATCAGATAGTCCATGATATCAACCACCAGCGAGGTGGGCGAGATTTGATATACGACAGCCTTATCTACAAGGATGAATATCGTAGAGAGGTGGTCAGGCTATTGAAACGCCACTACAACTTTTTCAAGCACGCTGACAACGATCCTTCGGCTGTGATAGAATTCGACCCCAAGGTCACGGACTTCTTCATGTTGTTTACGTCGCTGGGTCTGGAGGCGTTGGGACGTGCACCTGACAAGGTTCGAGGAGCATTCAACATATACCATGGGCTTATGTACCCCAAGTTCCTGAGTAAGAAAGGCAGGGAGAAGTGGGTTGGCGCTCTGTCTCAGGAGGTGCGCGAGCATATTCTCAATATGAGTAAGTATCAGTTCTTTGTGTGGTATGTTCATATTGCGAAGCTATCCTGATCGGGCCTTAGGTCATTTACACTACGGAGGCTACTCTTCTGGGCGGTAACGTGGTCACCCAAGCATAGATAGTCGCTCGTAATGCGAAGGTCGTCACAATAGGAAAGGAAACCTTTATGGCGTACAACGCTAAGACGAGAGCGACGATCATCCTTGTTGCTTGTGCAACTGCTCTCTACGTTATGCAGGCATTCTTGCGGCCACATCTGTACTTTCCGAGTTCCGGAGGACGCGGCTATACCCTCGGTGCTCAGCTTTTCATTTTTGCGACGTGGCCGCTAGTTTGCCACGCGGTCGTACTTGGTGTTCCTTGCTTCGGGGTAGGTCTGGCCTTGCGGCGCCTTTCTGGGAGTTTCCGGGTTTTCGCGGTCTTGTTTCTACTTAGTGGTGTCGTGGCTGCGGCCCAAGCGGTTCTGGAGGTTCTTGTTTTCGAGCCCCAGATTCAACAGGGCACTCGCGAGCTTGCCCTTCGAGGGACAGTGGATGGTCACCTACTGGACCCTGAAAGTCGGCTCCTTGGCCATTGGGAATCGATGGATCGTCCCCTTACCCATTACTACTTTGGCAAGGACGAGGTCTTCACAGTTGTTCAGACAGGCGGCACGGCAGTCGGCCAGTGGGCCGTGGTGGCAAACAACGACGCTGAGGACTCAGTAGTCATTTCCATGAAACTGCCTAATCAACCCACAAAAGTACGCAAGATCCTATTCGGAATACAGCAACGCGCCGCCATGATCTTCGAAGAACAAGGCAAAGAAGTTGGCGAGGTCCTCCATCATTTGGATCTTGACGAAAAGCCATAATTGTCTCTTCTATTTCGAGGCGCTGTTCGAGGGGAACCGGTAGAGTAGAGGACTGAGCGACAGAACCGCTCAGTCCCCCCTCGTCGAACCGGACGTGCGGATTTCCCGCATCCGGC
>JAFGJR010000189.1 GCA_016928975.1 Sedimentisphaerales bacterium
CACCAGGATGTGGCTGCCCGCGCGTCCGCCGAAAATGCCATACTCATGCTGCAGGGATACGAGGTCTACGTTGTTGATATTCAGGAAATCGGCAGCGCGGCGATAGGAATCAATGTCCTTCTCCGCGAGTTCAAACCGAACGCGGGGCGGATAGGCGTAGCCGGCCTCGATATCATTGACCGGCAGGGCAATGCAGGTGGTTTGACGATATCGGGCGGCGATGGCCTGACACAAATCGGTGGTGAATGTGGCGATGCCGCACTGGCGCGGAAAATAGTTGCCGATGAACGCAATGCGCTTGAGTATCGAATTGGCTGAGTTCTGGTCCATGACGAACATCTCTTTTCTGGAAACCGGCTTCCTTCTTTGTTGCCTCTTGACCCATAAACGCAGAGAGGCGGTCGCTATGGCGCCTGCCTTGGCCGTGCCTGCAAAAGACTGGGGCCGAGTGTTTCCTGTGACACCCAGGTGTCCGCGTAAGACCCATGTGGATCATGGCCAGCAATCGACATAAGCCTTTATCTTTCCAGAAGTTCCCATAATTCATAGTTCTTCGCTATCCATCTTGTGTCGATCAGCCGAAGACACCTTTCAAAGCGCGTCAACCGGGCGGCGAACGCCCCGGCCGGCGCGACTCAACACGTGGATGTAGACCATGGTTGCCTTCACATCTTCATGCCTGGGCAATTCCTGTGCCGTCCGGATGTCATGGCCCGTGTCGAGTTGATGTGTCGCAAAGGAATGGCGTACGGTACGACCCTGCTACTGTCGGTAGAGCGACCGCCTGCGTTACTGGTGAGCTGCTCACATCGTCTGCCCGACCGACTCCTAACATTCGGTTCCCTTTCGCTATCAGGAAAGATGGTAGCACGGCGGGCGCGGGAAGTCAATACTTGCGCTGAAATGATCTGCATGCGACGGCGGGAAGGCTGGATTGTGTGTCTCGCGTGTGGCACGGCATGCGTGGTCGGCGAGGCGTTTGTCAGATGCTGGGCTTTCGGGCCGAAATTCATGTTGGTGTGGGGGGATGGACGAAGACTGGTATTGATGACAGTCACCGGCGTCAATCTGAGGCGTGCTGCGTGATGGGCAAGGCAATGCTCTGCTGTGCACTGATCTGTCTGGTGCTGGCCTGTCCGGGCGGTGCTGGGGAGGTGGGGGACAATTCGCTGATGCGCGACAGCACGACACAATCGAAGATTTGGCCGGAGGGGATGGGAAACGGCCTGCGCACCAGCGTCAATGAAGTGGGCTTCGCTCTGGGACCGGGAATTGGAACACGGCAGTACGGCGGATCGCAGAGACATGACCTGGCGCTGGGACACATCAGTTACGCCCGCCTGCGGACAGAGGTCATCGGCGGCCAGTGCCCCCTGCGCGGCAGCCTGGAGGCGCGCATCGAGCTTCTGACAGGCGCCCAGTATCATCCTGAGGGTGCCTATCTGGTCGGTCTGACGCCCGTGCTTCGGTACAACGTAGCGACAGGCAACCGCTGGATGCCGTTCGTGAACGTCGGTGTCGGCGTCTTGCTCACGGACATCGGATTGCCGGACCTTTCTACGGTCTTCCAGTTCGGTCCCCAGTTCGGCGGGGGCTGCAGCTATTTCCTCACGGACGATCTGGCACTGACTCTGGAATACCGCTTCATTCACATCTCGAACGCTGATATTGAGACCCCCAACGCCGGCGTGAACACGCACTTCATCTCAATCGGCTTGAGCCGGTACTTCTGATCCGCACCCACGCGGTAGCGAACACGATCACCGGAGACCCTCTATCGGCGAACTCATCAGCCAGTTGTCCGCCAAGAGGGATAAGTCGGCGGCGTTGACGAGACCGTTGCGGTCGAAATCGGCTCGCAGGTCATATTGCGGCTGATCCACCGAGGCCAGCCAGAACGCAGAGAGGATCGCGCAGTCGCCAAGGTCGATCGTGTTGTCGCGATTGGCGTCTCCTTCCAGCAGGATGCCCAGGTCCACCGATGCGCCTGGCGCGGAGAGCACGACCTCTCTTCTGACGTTCATCAAGGTGGACTCGGCGAATACGGCGATGTCATAGGTCGCCGGCAGGACACCCACCGCCTCGCAGACAGCCGTGTCTGCGGTGGCGGACCTGCTCGTGGTCAATCTGAACTCGTTGACCGGAGTGTCAGTCAGCACGTGGGCCCCGGGCGCAAAGAATCGAACGGTCAACGGGACAGTCCAACCGGCGTCCGGTCGGGCTTCGCCCTGGAGGGTCACCGACACGGACACGCGGGCACCGGCCGGACCCATGCTGACGATGGCCTGGGGAACGTGGGATGCCGGGATATTCGTGGCGGCCTGGATGTTCTTGCGCTCAGTGGCACTGAGCTTGGGCTTGAAGTGACAGCTCAATCCCAGCGCGGACGCCTGGAGGAGCATGTTGCCGGCGATGAAGCCTGTCTCCAGTTGAGCGAACTCCTGATTGACGTTGGCGGAATCCAGGCAGAGGATGACGTAGCAGGGCGCCTGCGGCAGACCGCCGACCGCCGATCGCAGACGGACCCTGGCGTCGTCAGGCTGCGGATCCGCAGGCGGCCTGCCTCGCCCGCTCGCGGCCGCGACGACCGGCTCGATTCGATGGTCCTTCGTCGAGGTGTTCGTGGCGGGATTGCGATTGAGATATCGATACACGCCACCCTCTTTCACGATATAAATGCTCCGCGTAAGATAGTAGCTGGCGTAGGCGGACGGCACGGTCAGCCCTGCCTTGCCGTTCGATGTGGTATGCGCGGTGCAGCCGTAACCCGCCCACAGGATCTGGGAAACCTGCCGTAGCGTCAGATCGGTCTGCACGAAGCTGTCGGTGTATTTGAGATGGGCCAGGACTTCTTCCAGGCTGTCCCTGCCGGCCGAACAGGGGTCCGGCAGCCAGCCGCTCTGGTCCTGGGGCGCCGACGAATGTACGGCCAGTGTGGAGGTGAGGGCCTTGCCCGCCTGCACTCCGAAGAACAGCCTTGTCGTGGGCAGCCCGAGCCCTTTCGGGCAGCAGGCCACCGCCGGCTCCGTGCTGCTGCACAGGGACACCGACGCAAGCATGGCAGGCATGAACATGACTCCGGCGTCGAACGCAAGCTCCGCCTCATACCGGATTGCGAAAGCCCCTTCGCTGGTCCTTTCATCGGAGGACCAAGTCAGCGAATGACTGTTCGGATCATAGAGGTACGTCCCGCCAGGTGCGACGAGATAGATGTTCCTGTACGAGCCGGTTACGGGCATTCTCCCCGCCGCCCACAAGATGTTGCTGACCTGCTGGGCGCTGGCCGTTCCGCCAAGCGAATGCTGCGAGTATCGGCTATTCAGACACAGCTCCAGCGAGTTTCGCGTCACGATCGGCGCCGGAAGAGGCCCCGCCGTGATCCCCTGGGCCTGACAAGCCGCCGACCCCAGAGCCAGAACCATCAGTGTCGATATCGCCTGCCGCATTTTCCGCCCTCCAGAAACCTACGCTTCAACCTCCTTCCAAGTCGCCCCGTGTGCCATTGACCGAACAGAGCAGCACATGTCTATTCTAACCTATTGTCGATGCCGGATGATTACACTTTTTCTTGATGTCTCGTAGCTCCTTGAGGTCTCTCAGCACGATCATGGGTGTCAAGCGTCTCTCGTCGACGCGGCCAGTCCCTCCTTCGATTGCACAACCAGCTCCGGCCATCGGGGCTTGTACGGCTGGCCACACTCGGTCCAACAAAACGGGTGCATCGTGTTGCCCGACGCGGAATTCGCCACGACATCCACATGCCGCGGCGCCGCCGGGCGGTCGCGCCAGTCGATAGCGAACACGATCAATGATGCCGCCGAACAGCCCAGCACGATCCATCCGTATGGGGAATAACCGGTCGGAGGCCCCACCACCATCGCAAACGACGATACCGCAGCCAGCCCCATCGAATTCCCATTGCCTCTGTCATGTGCAAGCTCCCACTATCTGCTGTGGCCTCGACCTACTTGCGGAGTTCCCGGCTCGTGACCACACAAGACACCTTCGGATTTCCTGCCGGAAGCGACGCAGAACATGCTCGTTGAAAGACTTGTCGCCGGTCGGACAACATGCGTGCACCTGACGTACCGGTTCCCGGGGCTGCCTGAGAAACAACTGCCCGGGCTGCTTGTGCGCTTCGCACGCGGTCTGTCTGAGGCATTCCCACGATTCGTCCCCTTTCGCTGTCGCAGAAGAGGATAGCACGGTGGGTCGACGGGCGTCAACATCCGCGCGAAGGAGACGCGGTCTGCGATAGCAGGCGTGTCTCCTGTCGGGTTGGTTCGTTCCCATCCTATTGGCATTTCGCGGTGGGTCTGCTATCCTGTGCGAGGCATGAGCCGCCGAACACGTGGCGGCAGACTGATGGTGTGCGTGGCACACCCTACGTATTGGCATAGGAGGCCACAATGACCAGAACACAACTCCTTCTTATCGCAACAGCCCTTCTTCTCTTTGTACCGGTCCTGCAGGCGGCGGTGATTGTCCGCGTCACGCCGGTCCCGTCGACGGCAACGACGAACGACTTCTACGTCAGCAACGCCAAGCCGCTGGCGCCGAGTCCGCTGATCAAGCTGCCCGTCGGGGCGATCAGGCCCGAAGGCTGGCTGCGCCGACAGCTCGAGTTGCAGGCGGAGGGCTTCTCCGGCCACCTGACAGAGATCAGCCAGTTCCTCAAGAAGGACGGCAATGCCTGGCTCTCGCCGGATGGCCAGGGTCACAGCCCCTGGGAGGAGCTGCCTTACTGGCTCAAGGGTTTCGGCGACACCGGCTACGTCCTCGGCGACCAGCGGATCATCGACGAGGCGAAGATCTGGATCGAGGGCATGCTCGCCAGCCGCAAACCCGACGGCTGGTTTGGACCGGCCACCAACAAGACCGGCTCGCGCGACACGAAGAATGTCCCCGACCTGTGGCCCAACATGGTCGCGCTGAATGCACTGCAAACTTATTACGAGTACACCAGCGACCCGCGGGTCCTGGAGCTGATGCAGGAGTACTTCGAGTGGGAGCTGACCGTGCCCGACGAGAAGTTCCTGGAGCCGTTCTGGCAACAGCAGCGAGCGAGCGACAATCTGGCCAGTGTCTACTGGCTCTATAACCGCACCGGGCAGGAATACCTGCTGCAATTGGCCCAGAAGATCCACCGCAATACCGCCAACTGGGCCGAGACCGTTGCGAGCTGGCATAACGTCAATATCGCCCAATGCTTCCGCGCGCCGGCGGTCTTCTACCAGCAGTCCCGCGATCCCTACTTCCTCCAGGCTGCCGAGCGCAATTACACGATGGTCTGGGGCACCTATGGCCAGGTCCCCGGCGGCATGTTCGGCGGCGACGAGAACTGCCGCAGAGGGTACTACGGCCCGAGGCAGGGCATCGAGACCTGCGCCTCCATCGAGTTCATGCTCTCGTGCGAGATGCTGCTGAAGATCGCGGGCGACCTGACCTGGGCGGATCGTTGCGAGGACGTTGCGTTCAACACGTTCCCGCCGGCGATGACGGCCGATCTCAAGGCGCTGCACTACCTGGTCAGCCCGAACGTCTGCCAGCTCGACAGCAAGAACAAGGCGCCAGGCATCCAGAACAGCGGCGAGATGCTCTCGTACAATCCGCATGGCTACCGCTGCTGTCAGCACAATGTCGCGCATGGCTGGCCGTATTTCGCAGAGCACCTGTGGATGGCCACGCCCGACAACGGCCTGGCGGCGGTCTTCTACGCCGCCTCACAGGTCACCGCCAAAGTCGGCAACGGACAGAAGGTGACGTGGAGACAGGAGACACGATACCCCTTCGAGGACACGGTCCGCCTGACCCTCAGTGCAAGCGAGCCGGTAGAGTTCCCGTTGTACCTGCGCATCCCCGGCTGGTGCACGGCCCCGGCGCTGCGGATCAACGGCAGCGCGGTGCCAGCGTACGCCGAGCCGCGGACCTTCCTCGTCCTCGACCGCCAGTGGAAGGACGGAGACACCGTGGACCTCACGCTGCCCATGGAGCTGAAGCTCCGCTACTGGATTCGCAACGGCAACACCGTCTCCGTCGATCGCGGGCCGCTGACCTACTCGCTCCGGATCGGCGAGAAGTACGTCCGCTACGGCGGCACGGACAAGTGGCCGGCCCTGGAGGTCTACCCAACCACGGCCTGGAACTACGGCCTGATCCTCGACCCCCGCAAGCCGCTGCGAGAGCAGTTCCGCGTGCATCAGAAGAGCTGGCCTCGAGACAACCAGCCCTTCGAAGCCACGGCCGCACCGATCGAGATCGACGCCAAAGCCAGGCGGATCCCGAACTGGCAGGCAGACCGCCTGGGACTCATCGGCACGGTCCAGCCCAGCCCCATCAAATCCGACGAGCCTGTCGAAGCGGTGACATTGATCCCGATGGGCGCCGCACGGCTGCGTATCTCCGCTTTCCCGTGGATCGGCGAAGGACCGGACGCGCGAGAATGGCGCGTCGAATAACCTCTGCCATCCGGAATACTCTTCTCGGACGTGAAGCGAGCCCGCCGGACAGCCGATAGATACGACGTCCGTCGGACATAGGCGATCGTACGCAAACCGCAGGCCCACGATCGCCCTACCCAGGCCGTGACACGGGTGATGACTGGTCACGACGCCAGGGCTGATCCGGCGGCGGGAGGAGGTGCCGATGAATACCAGTTCGATCAAGAGGAAGCTACACGTGTGTCGGCGTTGCGAGTTCCTCTGTGCAAGTTGCCCCCACGCCCTGCCTTGCGACGTGCAAGGCCAGCAGGTCAGACCCGTGGAGTGTTACCTCTGCTGGCACAACCAGGGAACCGTCCTGCCAACGGACTGCCATCTACGGCGCCGCCGAGTCGAGCCCACCAGAGGACAGCGAGTCAAGCCCGGCCGTACATAGCGCCTCGGTCCCCGGTCAATCACTTCGCACAGTAGGCACCTGGAAGAGACCGCCTCACTGTGCCACCAATTCATGCGCCGGTCGGCGACACAATTGACCCTTCTCCTCGATCAGAGTATACTGCGTTACCGGACGCAAGGATGCCGCATCTGGAAGGAATGAAATGGACTCGAAACTTGCCGTGCTGCCTTGGGATAAGCTGGAGAGCACTACGGGCGACATTCCCTGGGCGGCGCTACGTGCGTTCGCCGATGCCGTGGCAACCGACCCCGAAGCAACACGCAGGCTGTTTGACACGTTCGACCGCGCGTACGAAGATGCATTCAATCAAACCACCTGCGCGGACCTCTATGTGCCGGCGATCTTCGCTCTGGCGGCGCCCAAGCTCAGCGATGAGCAGCGACGAGAGATCGGATCACTCCTGATCGATAGGCTGGTGCGAGCCGGCCGCGACGCAGCAGACGTTTCGATGGACGCTCTTCAAGCCGCCGCTGGCACGATGGGACCCGTCATTCTCCCCGCTATCCTCGACGCCATTGCAGAGGAGCCAGACACCTGCGGCGCCTGGTTTCACCTGTGGGGATTGACACTCCTGGCCGGCGAGAGCCAAGACGACAGTCTCCGCGACCGGGTCCTTCAAGCCTGCGTCGATTTGCTCGAACGAGCTGACCGCGGGGAGGTCAGCCTGCCGAGCGCCACGCGGGCGGCCTGGACGCTCGCGTCTTTCAAGCACACCGAGCATGCCGATCTGTTGCGGCGGCTCAGCGAGAGGCCCGTCAAGGACTGGTGGGTCGGGGAGTACGGCGAGGCTTTGAAGCTCCTGGAGGGACACATCGAGACCGTCCCTTACATGGAGACGTGGGAAGAGCCGGTCGAGGAATGGCTTGGCGAAATGATCGAAGAAGAAGCCGCCGAACAGGACTCATACGGAGAGGAACCAGACGAAGACGAGGCTGACGTCAGCCCCTTCGAGGAGTACGCGAGACTTCTGACCAGCGTGTTTCTCACTTCTCATGTGGCTGGCGGGTTGCCGGGCGAACTCCTCAGCGAGGCTCGTCCGGTAGTCCGTGACCTGGTGGACCTCTCTCTCAAGCACCTTGCCATGAAGCCTCGGGACTGGGATGAAGCTGCACTGCGAGAGCTTCTGCTGGTTCTCGTGCCGCGATACGTCCCTGCGGATCAGCGCCTGCTGCGGCAGATCGTGCCCATAGCCGAAGCGTTTCTGTACTGGCTTGGGATGGAAGGCCTGCTGACCGATGCAAATACTCTGGCTATGACGGTTCACGATTGGAGCGATCAAATCGTCGCGGCGGGCATGGACCGCAAGAACTGGGGACCGATCAAGACATTCCTCATGGAGGCCCGGGAAGCCGGCATAGACGCGACGTACAAGGATAAGTTGAAAGCGTTTCTGAACCGCCAGGTTGCCGAGACCTTCGAGGCCGTCGAGCATTTCTCTGAACCGCCAGCACCGGGGCGGCGCGAGCCCCCGATCCCCATCGTGGAGCAAGCATCCAGGCCCGCGCGCAACGCTCCTTGTCCGTGCGGCAGCGGCAAGAAATACAAGAAATGCCACGACCGCGCCGACGCGAAACAGATGTCAGACGAATAACGCAAGCCAGACAACCTTTGTGGCCTGCAACTCGATCCCATCGGACGGACCTCGATCGCAAACTGCGGTATTTCCCTTTGGACCGGCGGCTGGGTACTCGCACGAAGACAGGCAACTCCTTCGTCCCTGGCCTCTTCACGGTGGATGAAGGCGGCGGCGGATGGTAGACTACAGCGCTTTGTGATGGAGACCGGTGGATGCCCGGATCGATGCCGCTTGATGATATCCTGGCCTGTCGCGACGAGGCCGTGTACGAGGTGGCCACTCATGCGCCGGGGCCGCCGGGCGAGCTGCCCTTGCAAGGCGATTTCCTCGCCGGCGCCGCGAGCGGCGATCTGTTCGGCATGATCCAGGATGTCGGGATGGGGTGGGAGCCCTCGCGGATCCACGCTGATGCGTTCCTGCTGTTGAGCCACCAGGGCGGGATGCGTGGGACCGACGGCAAACCTGCCGCTCTCGGATACCACTCGGGACACTACGAGCTTGGCTTATTGATGGAGGCGGCGGCAAGGGAATTCACGGCCCTCGGCTGTATGCCATTCGCCGCCTGTTGCACCGATCCTTGCGACGGGCGGACACAGGGTACACCTGGGATGATGGACAGCCTTGCCTATCGCAACGACGCCGCGAGCGTCTTCCGGCGGCTCATCCGCAGTCTGCCCAACCGGAAAGGCGTGCTCGGCGTCGCCACCTGCGACAAGTCCCTTCCTGCGATGATGATGGCCCTGGCCTCGATGCACGACCTGCCGGTCGCCATCGTGCCCGGCGGCGTGACATTGCCGCCGAGCGAGGGCGAGGACCTGGGGACAATCCAGTCCATCGGCGCAAGATTCGTCCGCGGTGAAGCAACGCTCGAATACGCTCGGCGAATGACGTGCCGCGCGTGCGCCAGCGCAGGTGGCGGCTGCCAGTTCCTCGGCACCGCGGCTACGTCTCAAGTCGTCGCGGAAGCTCTCGGCCTGACGCTGCCACATGCGGCGCTCGCCCCTTCCGGCCAGGCCATCTGGCTGGACGTCGCCGGACGTTCCGCTCGCGCGCTGCTTCGGCTCTCCCAACTTGGTGTGACTGTCGGTCGGATTCTGACGAACGCGTCGATACGCAATGCGATGGCAACCTTCGCCGCATTCGGCGGGTCCACGAATCTCCTGCTGCACATTCCGGCCATCGCGCATGCGGCGGGCCTGGACCGTCCCACCATCGACGACTGGAACGCCGTCAACCGGCAGACGCCGCGACTGGTGGACGTCCTGCCAAACGGACCGGCCGGACACCCAACCGTCCGCGCGTTTCTTGCCGGCGGAGTACCGGAAGTGATGCTCCACCTGCGGGCGATGGACCTGCTGGACCTGAGCGTATCGACCGTCTGCGGCGAGAACCTCGGGCGCGTGCTCGACTGGTGGGAGTCATCAGACCGGCGAAAGCGTCTCCGTGAGATTCTGTCCCGCAAGGACGGCGTCGATCCTGACGACGTGATCCTGCCTCCGCAGAGGGCGCGAGAGCGAGGTCTGACCGGCACGATCGTGATCTGTCAGGGCAACCTCGCGCCGCAAGGCTCGGTCATCAAGAGCACGGCGATCGACGCGTCGCTGGTCGATGCGGACGGGGTCTATCGCAAGACCGGTCCGGCGCGCGTGTTCATCGGTGAGCGAGCCGGCATCCAGGCGATCCGAGAGGGTCAGGTCAAGCCCGGCGATATCATGGTCGTGATCTGTGCCGGGCCCTTGGGCAGTGGCATGGAGGAGACGCTCCAGGTCACCGGCGCCCTGAAGGCCCTCTCCTGGGGCAAGCACGTCGCCGTCATCACCGACGGCCGCTTCAGCGGCGTCAGCACCGGCGCCTGCATCGGCCACGTTGGACCCGAGGCCCTGGCCGGCGGGCCCATCGGCAAGGTCCTCGACGGAGACGTGATACAGATCGTCATCGACCGTAAGCGGCTGGAGGGCAACATCGATCTGGTGGGACAGGCCGACACGCCGCAGAAGAAGCAGAGCCCGCAACTCGGCCGCGAAATCCTGGCCAGACGCCCGCTCCGGCCGGACCTGAAAGCCTATGCCGACCTGCCCGACGACACGCAACTGTGGGCCGCACTGCAGGAAATCAGCGGCGGAACCTGGGCCGGCTGCGTGTTCGATACCGCCCGGATTCTCCGCACTCTGGAGGCAGGCAAGCGCAGCCTGTCGGGTAGGGAGCGTAATCTTTGTTGATCGTTGAATGGACAAATGAAATAGCTCACCCACTGGGCTGGGTGTATGGCAGGCGTCAAAGCGTCTGGTCGGATCAGGCTATTTCATTTATCTATTCAAAGGCCAATAGAGTCGTGCAAGTGTATGTACGCATGAGGATGATTTCATGGATCAGAACAAGCAGAGACTGTCGGGCGTGTTCGCGCCGGTCGTAACGCCGTTCATCGACGATGTGCCCGACCTCGACGCTCTCGCCTATAATCTCGCCCAACTTCGCAAGACCAATCTCAAAGGGTATCTCGCCCTCGGCTCCAACGGCGAATACAAGAGCCTGACGGATGAGGAGCGACTGCTGGTCTTGAAGGTATTTGCCGAGGAAAAAGGCGACAAGGTCGTGATGGTCGGCACAGGGTGCGAGTCCACGAGAGAGACGATCGAGAAGTCGCACATCGCCGCCCAGATGGATTTCGACTACGTGAGCGTGCTGACGCCCCACTACTTTCCCAAACAGATGGACGGCTCAGCACTGAGGCGCTACTATGAGCGAATCGCCGAGGCGGTCTCGGCGCCGGTGCTGCTGTACAATGCCCCGCAGTTCGCCGGCGGCGTGCAAATCCCGTCGAGGACCGTCGCCGAATTGTCCAAGCACCCGAACGTTGCCGGGATGAAGGACTCCAGCGCTGCCGGACCAGCCCGGTTCCTGGCCGACGTGGACCCGGACGAGGACTTCTGTATCCTCGCCGGATCGATGACGTTCTTCTATTCTTCGCTCCACATCGGCGCAGCCGGCGGCGTCCTGTCGCTCGCCAACATCGTCCCCGATGCGTGCGTGGAGCTCCACGACCTGTTCACGCAGGGCCAGTACGAGCGAGCCAGAGAGTTGAACGCCGGACTCACACGGCTCAACCAGGCCATTTCGGGGACCTGGGGCGTGGCGGGTGTCAAGGCGGCGATGGACCTCGTCGGTCTCAAGGGCGGCCGGCCTCGCGAGCCCTTGATGCCGGCCCCGGACGAGGCTGTCGCACAGATACAACAAGCTTTGATCGCAGAGGGCTTCCTGGTCGCCTGAGGTTGGAGTCGCGGACACCATGTTGGTCCTGGGCGTCGACATCGGCACGACGAGCATGAAGATGGGCGCGTTTCGCCTGACCGGGGAGACCCTCGCGCCGGTTCGCCAATTCTCGCAGAGCTACTCGATCAACGTGTACAACGACGGCCTGTACGGCGACATCGAGCCGCACAAGTGGAAGGAGGCGTTCGTCGCCGGCTGCCGGGCGATGGGCGACCTCATCGGCGACGTGGACGTGATCTCCCTGTCGGGCACGACGCCGGGATTGACCGCGATGGCTGCCGACGGGACGGCCCTGTACCCGGCCATCCTCATGCTCGATCAGCGCTCCCGCCGCCAGGCCCAGCGGATCATCGACACCATCGGCCTGGACCGCCTGCTCGAAGTCACCGCGAATATGCCCGTCGCCGGCGGCTGCTCGCTGGCGAGCATCCTCTGGCTTCAGGAGAACCACCCCGACCTGTTCCGCCAGACCCACAAGTTTGGCCATTCCAACACCTACTTCGCCCACTGGCTCACAGGCTCTTGTGCGATCGACCCATCTTCTGCGTCGCTCAGTGCCTTATACAACACGACGCGAAACGATTTGACGTGGAACGAGGAGATCGCCAGCGCTTTCGGCCTGTCGCTTGACCGGCTGCCGCAAATCGTGCCCGCCTGGCGCAGCGTCGGCAGGGTCGTGCCAGCCCTCGCGAAAGAGCTTGGTTTGCGCAAAGAGCCACACGTGCTGATCGGCGGCAATGACGCCGTGCTGGCCGCCTATTCCGTCGGCGTGGAGAACCCCGGCGACATCATCAACGTCAACGGCACGTGCGAGATCAGTCTCGTGTGCCTGCCCCGCTGCCTGCCCTCGCGCAACTACAACATCCGCGCCCACGTCCTGCCCGGCCGCTGGCTGACTCTGCACGTGATGAACGCCGGCGGCAAAGCCCTCGAATGGTTCAAGAGCGTCTTCTGCAGCGAGCTGACCGACGACGACTTCTACAGCGACTTCCTGCCCCGCGCGATTGACGCATGGCTCGATCATGTAGCCCAGCCGCCCTCGGCTGGGGAACCTGGAGGGGGATATGATGAAACACCCCCGGGGGCGGGGGTGCTACAGGGTCCGACCGTGACCTACGTCCCCTACCTGATGGGCTCGCGCTACTCCCTGGACCCGCTCAAGGCAGAGCTTCACGGCCTGACCCAGACCACCGGCCGCGAAGAAATCCTCGCTGCCATCGTCAGAGCCCTCTGCCAGTACCAGAAGAAGCACCTCGACGAGATCGAGCGCCACGTTCCCCTGCGCGACACGATCCACGTCACCGGCGGCGCCGTCAACCCCGCCCTGATCCGCGCCAAACAGAAGTGGATGCGCCCTGCCCGCTACCTCCCCGAGGACGACTCCTCCACCAAAGGCGCCGCCCTCCTCGCCCGACTCTACCTCAAAAACCTCTAACCACATGATCCACAGTTGACAGTTGTGGCTTCGTTCCTGAACAACCCACGCGCAGGTAGCACAAATGGCGAGGTAGAAACGAAAATGCAGATAGGCACCGATCCCCCCTTGTCGGATGTGAACTTACACTGATTCGAGAAGACGTGAGACGGCCCACTGGCCTGTGCCCCTGATCCATTCAGACAGGAAATGGCGTTTTTTTGCTTGCCTCACGCGGAGATGGCGAGTATGATTCTGACCTAGATTTGAAATGGGTGGTCTCCGAGCTTCACAAAAAGGCCGAGGCCCATAGATTGCGGCCCATGATCCAAGAGAGGGAAAACATGGGAGAGATTTTGAGATGTGCATTCCGCTTAGAGAGTCCTGTCTTGGGCCGATTTGCCCTCGCCTGTGGCGCCAGGGACTTCAGTGTCTCATCTATTTTCAGGGATTTCTCAGGCGAATCGTAATCGACATGCGACCGGCGGATGCTCGGAGCAGGAAGTGATAGGAGGTAAACGATGATGTCTGAACCAGGGCCAGCGCACACTAAGTTCCTTTTCCGGTAAGGACTTGCATCAGGAAGTCGAGACTCCAGCCCGCCATGCGACGCTTCATGA
>JAFGJR010000040.1 GCA_016928975.1 Sedimentisphaerales bacterium
TGGAAGAACCTGATGAAGGAGCTGGGCGATAAGGTCTTCGTCATTGGCGACGACCTGGTCACCACCAAGGACTCCAACATCGAGGCCTGTGCCAAGAACGGAGAAATCAACGCGTCGCTCATCAAGGCCAATCAGATTGGCACCCTGACCGAGACCGTGCTGGCCATGCTGGTCTCGCTGGCCTACGGCGCCGAGTTGGTGATCTCGCACCGGTCCAAGTCGCCGAACGATCCGTTCGAGGCGGAAATCGGCACCGCCATGAATGCCCTGGGCGTCAAGTGCGGCGGCGGCGCCAACACGGAACGTCTCCAGAAGTACGGACGCATGATGGAAATCATCGCCTTGGCCCGTGCCACGCAGCGTGAGATCACGGCCGAAGAGCGGAAAGAAATGGAGCAAACCATCAAGGAGCTGGTACACATTCTCACCGGCAAGGATGACGTCGCTGTTTCTCCGAAGGCCAGCGACATTGACATCACCAGCCTGCTGATCAAGATGCTGGCGATCGAAGCCGTTAGCGGTACTGAGGAAGCCACCAACGCCGGCATTCCCTCGGCGGCGGCCACGCTGTTCCTCGGCCGCACCGGCATTATCCGCTTCAAAGGCTCCACACCGCTCGGGACCAGCGCCGGCGAGGACGAAGCCATCCACTACGTGGACAGCATGATTGAGCCGTCCGAGACGACCAAGAAGTATGCCGACTTGTTCAAGGCCGCTGGCGACGGCACCTTCCGGTTCAAGAAAGAGGTCAAGGCCGATGATGTGCGGGCCAAGAACGACGAGAAGCTCTTGGCTCTCTGGAAGAAATCCCGACGCTATGACGGCAAGGGCTGCATGGACGCCGTCCAGCACATTGAAACCGTGCTCGCCAAGGCGTTTGTCGGTAAGAAGATCGGCGAGTTGGGTTCCCTGCTCGATACCGACAAGCAACTGCTCGGTTTGGAACTGGAACAAGCGATTGCCGCCGGCCGGATCAGCAAGGATGCCTCGCGAGACGAGAAGATCCACGCCATGCAAAGAAAGGGCCTCCTCGGCATGAACGCTATTCTGTCGATGTCGTTAGCCCTGGGCCGGGCGGTCGCGGCAGCGGACGGCAGGGAGCTCTGGCAGCTCATTCGTGATATCGCTTCTGACACGATGGCCAACTTCATCGACGCCAACACCAAGGGCCAGAAGAAAGGCGCAGCAGACTTGAAGAAGACCGACTTCGACGAGCTGCAGAAGCTGTTCCGCGAGGCCGCGGCGGCAGCGATCAAAGACGGCAAGAATATCACGGAACTGCTCCGGGCCCAATTGCCGGTCTACCCGGTTTAGTCTGATTGCGAATTGAGATATGCGGATTGCGGATTTGGCTCCTGACGCGGATCTGCAATCCGCATTTCATTTGGTCCGGGAAACGTTCCAGAAGGAACGCGGCGGTTGCCGATATGCACGATAGGTCACGCGCCGCCGTGCCCGTCGCACCGGCGTGATTCCTGAGCGTGAGCGGATCGGGGCAGCGTTCCGGACCCGCCATCCGAAATCAGCAATCCGCATTTGCGGTCGGGTCATGCAGAAGAGCCAGGGCATCTTTCACTTCCTTCTCTTCGTGCTGTTCTTCGGCGCGGGAGCAGTGGCGCTTGGCAGCGCCGTCCTTTGCGATGATCTGATCCAGTATTGTCAGAACAGGCAACTCGTCAAAGAGGCGCAACTGTCCATCGAGCGCCTCGAGTCTCTCAACGAGGAGTATGACGCGCTGCTTGCTGATCTCGAGCGCGATCCGAATCTGCTCAAACGCATCGCTCCTGCGACGCTTGGCACCGAGCCGGCCGATCCGTGCGCGGTCTACCCGAGGGCCAAGGCCCGCGAGTTGGCCTTCGCCCGCAAAGCCCTTCTCGAACAGGCCGGCCGGACGCCCGTGAAGGCCGTCGTCCCCCGCTGGCTCGAACGCTGCAATGAACCCCGCCGCAAGATTGCCCTGTTCATCGCCGGTGCGGGTCTCATCCTGATCTCGCTGGTCTTCTTCACCTCCGGTTCGTCGTCTCGGACAGAGAACTGACCAGGGACGACCGGCAGTACTGCGGCCTCAACGGGAATGGGCGGCCAGGCCGACCTTGAGCGTGACGCCGCTGGGCTGGGCCGAGCGGATCTCGACGAAGCCGTCGTGGGCTTCCGCGAAACGCTTCACGAGCGCCAGTCCCAGTCCGGTACCGGTGGTCTGCGAGCGGTTTGGCTGCAACTCCGCACCGTAGCGATAGAACTGCTCGAAGACCTTCCTGCGCTGCCGGTGGGGAATGCCTGGTCCGTGGTCCTCGACCTCGATGATCGTGAACCGTCCCTCCCGTGCGGTACGCACCGCGATCGTCTTGTCCTGTGCGGTGTGGGCGTACTTGACTGCGTTGTCGATCAAGTTGACGACGATTTGCGTGACTGCGTCCTTGTCGAACGGCACTTCGCCAAGCGCCGCCAGGTTTGCCTCGATGGTAAATCCGTGCTGCTCGGCATACGGCCGCATCATCGCGACTACCTCCATAACGCAGGCGTTCACGTCGCCGAGCTGGAAGGCGTATTTCTTGCGGCCCTTCTGTATTCGCGAGAAATCCAGCACGTTCTCCACGAGCCGGCTCAGACGCTCGCTTTCCTGCCGCATGCTCCGGTAATACTCGGCCAGCTTCTCGGTGGACTTGACCCAGTTCTTCTCGAGCATCTCGGCGTACATGCGGATCGAGGTCAGCGGCGTCCTCAGCTCGTGCGAGACGGCGGAGATGAAGTCATCCTTCTTCTGTGCCAACTGCGCCTGGGCCCGCACGTTGTGCCACAGGCTTCCCAGCGCCAGCGCGACCGCCACCGCCACGATGCCGATGATGCCGACATAGACGCGCTGCAAACCGGTAATGCGTTTCGTGATCCAACCCGGATCGATTTCCTTGAGGTGCAAGACGAGGTCGCCGAAACCGAAATCCAGGATCGCGGCGTAGGCCGTCTTGACCTCGGTATCATCAGGGCGAATCTGAGGCAGTGCGAAGGTCATGCCTTCCCGCACGAACCGCGTAGCCGATTCCTGGACTTCCTCCACCAGTCGCGCCTCGTCCAGTTGGAATCCCTGGAGCAAGTGGCTGTCTTCGATCTGTACGTGACGCAACAGGAATATCTGCCCGCCGAACACGGACGGCTCGTTGCTGTCGCCCGGAACGACGATGGGGACGAACGGCTCGATGCGAATCTGAACCGTGTCGGACGCGTCTGCCTCTATGCGATCCGCCGCCGGCATCGGCGCGGTTGTCTGAGCGCCCTGGTCGTTCTGGCTCGAAGTAGGGCTCGGCTGTGCGACCGCCTGCGGCGCCGGTATCAGTACCTGTGCCTGCGCCCCGGACTGCGCTTCGTCACGCTGAGGTCTGCGCAGATCCGCCCGCGCGGTGTTCAGCGTCGCGATCTCCCGCTGCTGCCGGAAGACCTGCGACCTCTGCGGTTGTTCTTGAAGGCTCTTGATCGCATAGTTGTCCTCGCGTGCTACCTTGCCCTTGGATGGGCCTGCATCCGGCGTTTGACCCTTCGCCCGGTCAGCCAGTCGTGTCGACGGCTGCGCCTCGTTCCTTCTGAGACTCTGCGCCGCTGCCTCGCGCAGCCTGAGCGTGCCCACCGGCGTCGTCACCGAGGGCAACACGTTGTCCTTGACATTCCGTTCGATCTCCTCGACCTGACTGGCCAATTCCTCTTCCGGGCCGCCCGCTTGAGTCTGCTCGTTCTGGGCATAGGGCGTGACGATGCGGCCGTCAGGCTCGACCTGGAAATAGCCGTACGCGAAGCTGTTCGAGAATTGGTTGCTCAAGGGCGAACGCAACAGCGGCAATTGCTGCTGGGCGGTGACGACATTCTCAGGGACGTAGTAGTGGAGATAGTCGGTGTACTTGCGTTCCTGCTCGACCTCGATGAACTCGTCGAGCTTGCGCTTGACGTCCTCGCGAATCTGCTCGGCGACCTCCGCGAACTCCCCGAGCCGCACGCCTTCAAGACCCTGGGCCCACTTCACGACTGCGTGGTACCCGAGGACGCTCAACGCGCTGAGAGCAGCGACAATGATGACACTCAGAATGGCAAGTTGTCTGTACATCGATGCACCCAAACGTCAGACGTCGGCGTTGTATTTATACCCGGCCCCGCGCACGGTCTGAATGATCTTCGGCTCGGCGCCGTCCCGTTCGATCTTGGCGCGGAGCTTGGCGATGTGCATGTCCACGGTCCGCGTGCCCAGATCGGTCAGGGTGTCGTTCCAGACCTCTCGATAGAGTTCGTCGCGGCTGATGACGCGGTTGGGATTGGCCGCGAAGTACTGGATGATCGCAGCCTCGCGCTTGCTGATTTCGATCTCGCGGTCGTCTCGGCTCGCCTTCAAAGCGGCTACGTCCACATCGAGGTCCCCGAAGACAAAGGTCTGCCCGACCGCGCGCGCCGGGTCGGTCCGCCGCAGCACGGCCCGAATCCGGGCGAGCATCTCCTCCAGCGAGAAGGGCTTGGTGATGTAGTCGTCGGCGCCGAGGTCGAGCCCTTTGATTTTGTCTTTCTCTTGCCCTTTGGCCGTGACCATGATGATCGGGGTCTGTAGCCCATCCCGTCGCCACTGCGAGCACAGCTCGTCACCGCCGACTTCTGGCAGCATCAGGTCGAGCAGGATCAGGTCGAACGCGCTCCGCGTGACGCATTCGCGCGCCTGTTGCCCGTCGGCTGCTTGGCTGACACGGAAGCCGTGGAATTCGAGGAAGTCGGTCAGCGCGGTGCGGATCGAGTCCTCGTCCTCAACCACCAGTATGTGTGTTTGCTGCTCCATAACTAACCTGCCATACTGAGATTATAAGGTAGGATGGCCCGGTCGGTTTGTAAATGGCCTGTAAAAACTGAGCCGTGTTTGCCGTAGCCCGCCCCAACCGGTGCCGACGGCTTCCCGGATGACAAAAATCCTCGCGTCCGGCCTAAAATCGTTGCATTGACTCCGGTGCGTGATAGAGTAATGGCTTTGCGGCACTGCTCAGCGGGCAGGTAGCTCAGTTGGTAGAGCAACGGACTGAAAATCCGTGTGTCGGCGGTTCAAATCCGCCCCTGCCCATTTCCCCGTCTCCACCTCCAACCGCTGCCAATCGGTGACTATCCGTGTCTAACTGTTGCTCTTCCAAGGAATTGTCGCGGCAAGGGTTCGCCTCCTTTCTCTCAGGCCCATAGCCAGTCGCTGTTGCCGTCGATGCTGCGCTCCCACTGGCCGTCGACATAGAAAGTCAGACGGTCGCCGTTGGCCGCCGAGGTCTTCCAGTAGAACTTGATCGTCCCGGGCCCGCCCACGGTCGTCTCCAGCCAGGTCTCCTCGCTGTCGCCGACAGCGCCGCTTTGCGCCGAATCTCCCTGGTTGTCGTCATAGTACCAGTATTCGTCGTCCGTGGCAAACCAGTTGCCGTCGCCGGCGGTGGTGAAGGTCAGCGTCGTGTCGCACGTGAGCGGATACGCCACGGAGGCGCTACGAATTCTTTCGTAAGACCCTGCTAACGCTCAAACACAAGAGAGAGCACCGGTTCGCTTTCTGTCGTCCGCGGGTGTTGCACTTCGCATGTTAATGCGCCCTCCAACGTAATCGCCTGGCGCTCCGAAAGGATGACGCCGAATAGATGTTTGGAATTCCCGCGAAAAAATCCCGCGACTGTCTTGACAACGGCTTGCTCATAGATGTCCCCGGAACCCATGCTCCATGAGTATCGGCAGGAGCTTCTCCGGACATCGCCGTGAGAGACGCCCGGTATCCTGCATTCGCCGGGCACATTGAGAACCGGCCGGAGAAGGACATTCCCCTCGCTTCGCGCGCCTCGAATCGCGGCTTCAGGCCGTTGACAATCGATCAGAGAAGTTGTTGAATAGCGGGGACTCAGGTTTTGAGCGCCCGTAGCTCAGTTGGATAGAGCAACGGATTTCTAATCCGTAGGTCGCAGGTTCGAGTCCTGCCGGGCGTGTTGCAGCCCTTTCATCTACAGTACCTTACAATATCCATCGTGACATCATGTCACGCCTTGTACCAGATTTGTGCCAAAACACTGCGTCTCCGTGAAAATCCAGACACGAAGATCCTCATTATTGAGCCAATATCAGGGGAGAATATGGCCCACTGAGGGAGCAACGGACACTTAGTCCGGAGGTCTTCTGCATGTGGATCGGTCTGGCAATACGCTGAATTGGGGGTATGATTGGATCGTTAAGCCATCGTCCTTTCTCGCGGCGATAGCAACATGCACAGAGAGTATCAATTGTAGGTGTTGCTATGAGAAACATGCGAAGCACTCACATCGTTTTGCAACTGATCCTGATAGCCACGACTTCACGCTGCTTTTCGGCTGAGCAGAGGTCCTCCACAGTAGATTCGAAATACCTCAACGCCGTGCGGGAGTTTGCGGACAATGTGCTCAAGTACGGCCGGGATACCTACGGGCCGAAGCACACGCCGCTGTTCGTGGACGGGCTGAACATCCATACCCACCAGCCGGTGAAGTGGATTAGTCCTAAAGGAGGAGACCCATTAACAGCAACCGAAACAGAAGAGTGGATCCTTTCCAACTTCGCCTCTCAGCAAACGTTGTTGCGAACGCTGGATGGCCTATCTGCGATCACAGGAGACGCACGGTACAGTCGGGCGGCAACGGAAGCGATCAGGTATGCGTTTGACTATTTGCGAACACCGAGCGGCCTCTTCTATTGGGGGCATGTCACAGCCTATGATGCCCTTGGGGACGCGCCACGCGGAGAGATGACGCACGAATCCATCAAGCTGCATTACCCCTATTACGAGCTGATGTGGAAAGTAGATCCCGAGGCGACGAGGAAGCTGATTGAGGCACTCTGGTGTGCCCATGTTATGGACTGGTCAAACCTTGACTTCAACAGAATCGGCATAACCACGGCCGATCAGGAAGAAGCATGGAATCACGAATACAAAGGTGGCCCTACATTCTACAAGAGCACTCATGGAGGGGGTGGTTTCTTCGTGACCGCTTCCAGTCTGATTCAGGCTGGCACA
>JAFGJR010000041.1 GCA_016928975.1 Sedimentisphaerales bacterium
ACCGTGCAGAACAACGCGCCGATCATCCATCCGACGATGCAGAATGCCGACTTCACCAGCCTGTGGCGCAACCTGGGCTCGTTCGACACGAACCCGATGGGCATCGACTGGTTTGGCATGGTTTTCGGTCTTGGCCTGGCGGTCAGCTTCGGCTACTGGTGTACGGATTTCTTGCAGGTGCAACGGGTCCTCGTGGCCAAGAACCTGCGCTCCGCGCAGAACGGCACGGTCATCGGAGCGGCCTTGAAGATGTGCGTGCCGCTGATCGTGACCATTCCGGGCCTGCTCGGATTGGCGGTGCTGCTGAACCCGGACGGCTCGCCCATGGTCCTCGTGCCCGAAAGTGATCCGAGGGCCAACATTACCCATCGCACGTTCAACGATGTGCTGCCCTTGTTGATGGGTCAATACCTCGGACCGGGCCTGCTGGGCCTGGGCGTGACCGCGATGATCGCCGGCTTCATGTCCGGCATGGCTGGCAATGTCAGCGCGTTCGCCACCGTCTGGACGTACGACGTGTACCGGCCGCTGATCAACAAGAAGGCCAGTGACAAGCATTATCTGACGATGGGCCGCTGGTGTGCGATCCTGGGTGTCCTGATCTCCATCGGCACCGCGTACGCGCTCTTCTATTTCTCGAATATTCTCGAGTTCCTGCAGGTGCTCGTCTTTTTCTTCATCGTGCCATTGTTTGGCACGGTGATTTTGGGCATGCTCTGGAAACGCGCGACCCCCGCCGGCGGCTTCTGGGGCTTCCTGGCGGCCATTGTCTTTTCGATGAGCATGTGGGTCTTCGTGCACACGTTCCCCGAAGGCTACCGTCCCCAGCCGAAGGTGTCGCTGCAAAAGGGCGCCGTCGTGACGCTCGACAAGACCACGCAAGGCAAGACCGAGACGATCAATCAGATCACCGTCGAGAGCGGCACAGTGGATCTGGTCAACGTCCCGGTGCCGGCCGACGCAGGTGAGAAATCCCCGGTAGGAGCATCGACCAGTCTGGTGATGACCAACAGGGCAGGCAAGCCGGAGGTGATCTCAGGCGAGTTCACCGTGCAAAACACTGCCGCCGTGCTGCCGGCCGTTGCCAAGATCGGCGACAGCCAGGTCAACGTGCAGGTGCTGGCGCCGGAGGTCGTCCTGTCCGACTCGCGGCAGACGAGCAAGTTCGGCGTCGCAGGTGTGCCGGTGGTGCTCAAGCCCGGCGTGAAGGTCCAGGTCAGCGAATCGGTCTCGCGCTTCGTCCCAGCGGCGTTCAATCCCGACCATACGAAGTACGTGGCCCGCTCGGAAAAGGCCCAGGGCATGGCCGTCAATATGTACAGCGCCTTCTGGTCCCTCGTCGTATGCATGGGCGTCACGATCGGCGTCAGCCTGTTCACGAAGCCCAAGCCTGAGCCGGAGTTGAAGGACCTCGTATTCGGACTGACGAAAATGCCCCACGAGGGTCCGTGCCCGTGGTATCACAGCCCGAAGCTCTGGGCGGCGGTCATCCTCGTCGTGCTGGTCGCAATCAACGTCATCTTCTGGTGAGGATCGATCCATGGATCATAAACGCGAAATCCCCATCTGGTTCTTCATCGGCGCTCTGCTGACCGTCTACGGCGTGCTGATCCTCGGATCGGGCATCTATCACCTGTTCAGTCCGCCAAAACAGGTCCTGGCGCTGTCCAACCTCCACGCGGACATCTGGTGGAGCCTCCTGCTGCTGGCTCTGGGACTGTTCTACACGATCCGCCACTGGCCGTTCAAAGGACGGGCCAAACCCTGAGGACCGGTGCGGCAACAACGTATTCTTCGGGTGGCATCGGCAAGGTCGAAGGCTTTGCCGATGGCGAATGAGCAAAC
This sequence comes from Sedimentisphaerales bacterium, assembly GCA_016928975.1. The sequence continues at coordinate 1,846 of JAFGJR010000041.1, forward strand.
CATCGGCAAGCTGGCGCTTGCCGCTGCCACCCGTCTCCAATCCTCCATCATCAATAATCAATTCGTTGACATTGCCGCGCCGGGGGTGTACTATAGGGTCCCATGTGTTGCGGCGTGTGCCACAACGAAATGGGCTCTGGATCGACGATTCTACAGCGTGCTCTTTGCGATCGTAGGTTCATGGTAACGGTGTGAGCAGCCGGTCGTGAGCAGCAGTCGTAAGTCGTCAATGGTAGATCATAACTCCAGTGTGAAAATCGTCGTCTGTATTCCTGCTCGCTACGCGTCTACCAGGTTCCCCGCGAAAGTTCTCGCCAAAGATACGGGCAAGTACCTTATCCAGCACACATGGGAGCAGGCTCGCAGGGCGAAATTGCCGGCGCGGGTGGTGATCGCCGCCGATGACGAGAAGATCGTGAAGGCCGCCCGCGAGTTCGGCGCCGAATGCGTCCTGACCTCGCCGAACCATCAAAGCGGCACGGACCGCATCGCCGAAGCCGTGGGCAAGAGCGACGCGGACATCGTTATCAACGTCCAGGGCGACGAGCCCCAGATCAACCCCGACCACATCGACTACCTGGCCCGGCTGCTGCTCGACAATGCGGATGCCCCGATGGCCACACTGGCCGCTGCCTTTGCGACCCGTGAACAAATCGCCGACCCGAACGTGGTTAAGGTGGTGGTCGCGAGTGTGGATTGCGGATTGCGGATTGCGGATTCAGCAGACCATAGACCGGAGGCCGGAGGCCAGAGGCGCCTACAGCCTACAGTCTCCAGCCTACGGCCTGCCGCGTACGTTGGCAAAGCGATTTACTTCTCACGCTCGGTGATTCCGTATGATCGGGAACATGCCGGCGTGGGCGATGTGAGTCATTATCTGCGTCATATTGGAGTTTACGCCTATCGCAGGGATTTTCTATTGAGGATCACGTCGTTGCCGCAGACACCTCTGGAGAAGCTGGAGAAACTCGAACAGCTCCGGGCCATCGAAAACGGCTTCACGATCCTGGTCGGCAAAGTCGAGCACACCTGCGAAGGCATCGACACCCCCGAGCAATACGGCGCATTTGTCGAACGATGGAATGGAAGCCACAGAGTGTGGAGAGGACACACGCAGGAGTAGATGCTGGCTGCAAGGTGATCGACACGATGCAAGAGAAGACCCTTGAATGTTGGGAGGAGTTTGAAGAGGCTTCAGCGGCAATGATTTCCGACACGAAGAAACTGAAGAAAGAGCACGGGCTCCGTGCGGACTACCCTCTTTTCAGGGGGGTGGGTGACTCTACGTATCATTTAGAGTCGTCCCTCGAAAGGATCAGAAAGGCAAAGGGCCTTTGCCCTTACACCAGTTTCTCGCAATACTGGCATACGACCAGGATAGCTCGTAAACACATCGAGACCGTCACTGGCAAGAAATGGGATCTGGATGCAGGCACGCCCCCGGAAGTCCCCCCTCAACCATCTGATATACCGGCCTATGAATTCATGGCGTACCTGAGACACACTGGCTTTCCCTCACCACTATTGGACTGGACCAAGTCGCCGTACATAGCCGCTTTCTTCGCTTTCAGAGACGTATGTCGCAAAGCAGCGGGCAAAGAACACGTTTCCATTTTCGCATACAGAGAATTCTGCGGGAAAGTGAAAGGCTTTTCCGCGCAAGAGCCACACATTTGCCATATTGGCCCCTGCATAACAACCTTCCCAACGCATTATCTGCAGCAGAGTGAGTATTCAATCTGTGTTCGGGAAGAAGGTGGAGGAACATACTTCGCCAATCATGAAGATGTCAAAGCTAAGAAAGGACAGGATGACTTGGTGAAATATAATATTCCGGTGTCGGAACGAGAGAAAGTGCTCAGAAGACTGGATTTGATGAATGTTACCGCATATTCACTATTTCACTCGGAACCGAGTCTCATGGATACGCTGGCCATTCGTGAACTTGTCTTGGAGATATGATTATCGTATGGTTCGTCCGATTCTTGCGCATTCTTCGGTGCAGTCGCAGCCCATGGCCGGGGACGCTGTCCCCGGACCCCTGGCATTTTTCGCTTTGTGCCAGCAGCATGATGTGAGAGCAAGGCGATGCCACCGTACCGATGGCATCGCCCATGCCACTGGACTGCTACGGCGCTCGGGGTGCTTGCCAGCAGAGCCCCCCACCTTCGCGGGGGCAGGCTCTATCCTCCGCAGGAGCGCACCCAGGCTACCTGCCGTGGCTCTGTGCGGCAAGTGGCAAATCCAGAAGCAGTCTTCATGCTATTGGCCCAAAGCGACAAATGCCGGGGTTTGGGGCAGAGCCCCAAGGAACCAACGATACAGAGCAGAGTGATGACATGGGATAGAGATTGGAATTCCAATCAGCGATAGCCACGTAGGGTGCGCAACGCACACGAGGATTCATATCAGGGACGGTAGAGAAGAGAAGCATGGAACACGTTGAGGTAGGAACTGGGATGGTTGATAGCAGGGAAATGTTCACGAAGATCAGCGATGCTTCGACGGAGAGCGAGTTCTTCTCGCCGATGCCGGCGAACTATCGCAAGGGCAAGACCCGCTACGTGTTCGTCATGGGCACGGTGATGAGCGGACTGGGAAAAGGGATTTTCTCCTCGTGTCTGGCCAAGCTGTTGCAGGACAAGGGCCTGAAGGTGGCGCCCATCAAGCTGGAAGGCTACCTCAACGTCGACTCCGGCACGCTCAATCCCTTCCGCCACGGCGAGGTCTTCGTCCTCGACGACGGCATGGAAACGGACATGGACCTGGGCACTTACGAGCGAATCCTCGACCAGGACCTCAGCCGGAACAACTTCGCCACGAGCGGCCAGATCTTCAGCTCCGTCCTCCACAAGGAGCGCCACGGCGACTACCTGGGCCGGGACGTGCAGATGATCCCGCACGTGACCGGCGAAGTGAAGCTGCGCCTGCGGCAGCTCGCCGCCGAGAGCAAGGCCGACGTCGTCTTCGTCGAGATCGGCGGCACCGTCGGCGACCTGGAAAACGCCTACTTCATCGAGGCGATGCGCGAGCTCGCCTACGAGGAAGGGCCGGGCAGCAGTTGCTTCGTCGCGCTGACCTATATCCTGGAGCCACCCGCTCTGGGCGAGCAGAAATCCAAGGCCGCCCAGCTCGGGATCAAGCAGGTGATGCAGCTCGGCATTCAGCCCGATATCATTGTCTGCCGGGCCACGAACCCGGTCAACGAGAAGGCCCGCCAGAAGATCAGCGTCTACAGCAACGTTCCGGTGGAGCGGGTGATCAGCCTGCCCGACTCGGCGAGCATCTATATGATTCCCGCCATGCTCCGCGACAACGGCCTGGACTTCGAGGTCCTGCGCCTGCTCAAGATCGAGGACCGCATCAACCTGCGCCACGAGCGAAAGGCCTGGGCCCGCTGGTGCGACTTCACCGACAAGATCGGCGCCGCCAAGTACGAGACGACCATCGGCATCACCGGCAAGTACACCTCCGTGCGGGACAGCTACGCCTCGATCATCCACGCGCTGGAGCACGCGGGCATCGCGCTGGGCTGCAACGTGAAGATCGAGTGGATCGAGACTACGTCCGTCACGGACGAGAGCGCCAGGCGGCACCTGGCCGACGTGGACGGGATCATCGTCCCCGGCGGATTCGGAGCCCGCGGGTCCGAGGGCAAAATCGCCTGCGTGCGGTACGCGAGGGAGAACGATCTGCCCTACCTGGGCCTGTGCTTCGGATTCCAGATGGCGGTGATCGAGTTTGCCCGCAACGTGTGCGGCCTCCAGGGCGCCAACAGCACGGAGCTGGACGCCAAGGCCCCGGAACCGGTGATCGACACACTGCCCGAGCAGAAGAAGATCGAGGGGCTCGGCGGCAACATGCGCCTGGGCGGCCGGGACATCAAGATCACGCCGCAAACCCTGGCCTGGGACCTGTTCGGCCAGAAGGACGCCGTCCGAATGAGGTTCCGGCACCGCTACGAGGTCGATCCCCGCTACATCGAGACTCTGGAATCGCACGGCATGGTCTTCTCCGGCAGGGCCCCCGACCAGCCGATCATGCAAATCCTCGAACTGCCGACGCACCCCTTCTTCATGGGCACGCAGGCCCACCCGTGCCTGACCTCGCGTCCGCTGCGGCCGCAACCGATGTTTGTCGGACTCGTCGCCGCCGCCATGCAACGACACCACCTGCAAGGCAACCTCCCCAGTTGCGTCGAAGCCGTCCGAAAAGTCTGCGCCTACGCGGAAGTAGTGTAGGACTGATAGGACGAACGGGGCCGATAGGACCTATGGTCGCTTGGACTCCGATTCGAGCTCCTTGATTTCGGCCTCAAGCCGCTCCGTTTCTCTGCGCAGGCGGGCGTTCTCGTTCATCACTTCTGTCGTCACGTCACGGACGCGCTCGTCGACGTGCTTGTTGAGGTCCTTTTGCAGTTGCTCGGCGCGAGCCCGGGACCTGGCCAGGTCCTGCTCCTGCCGCTGCATTCGCTCGGCGTCCCGCTTCTGCTGGGCCTCCATCCGCGATTGCTGCCTCTTCAGGCGCTCCTTGAGCTGCATATTCTCCGCCGCCAGGAGCCTGGCCTGTCTCTCCTTGCGAGTCGGCGGCTCGTCGCATCCTGCAAGCAGCGCGACGATGGTGAAACACACGACAGTCGCAACGACGCGGCCGGAGAGTGCCTTGCCCATATCCCTGCCCTTTCCATTCTCGACACGGGTCGGAATCATTGCCCTGATTCTAACCACACTCCACCGGTCGTCAAGCCGGGTCACTCAAACAGCACGGCCAGACGCTCTTTCTCAGCGGAGGTGATTCGAGCCGGCGAGGTCCAGACGGCCAATTCCAGGCTCTTGCGACAGCTACAGGTCTCGTCCACCAGCGGCGTGTCGCCGGCCAGCACGCTGCGAATCAGAGCCAGGCAGTTGTCCGTCGCCTTGTGCAGGTTGGACAGGATTTCCTGAAGCAGGGTCTGCTTGGCTTTGTGTGGCACCCCCGCCCTCGGGGGTGATTCCTGCGGCTTCCCAGCCGAGGGCGGCTGGGCTACATGAGGGTCGTGCTTTCGCCACGCGTCGTAGTCGCTGGCCAGGGCCACCAGCGCATAGCACATCTGCGCCTCGCGGGCCAGCTTGGCCTCGGGCATCGCGGTCATGCCGATCAAATCGCCACCCCACGTGCGGTGCATGAGCGACTCGGCGCGGGTGGAGAACTGGGGCCCTTCCATGCAGACGTACGTACCGCCGGGGTGGGTCGTGACATTGAGGGGGATAGCGGCGTGGACCAGCGTCTCGCGGAGCCGACCACAAGCAGGCTCGGCCATCTCGCAGTGCACCGCCCCGAAGCCGGTGAAGAACGTGTTGGCGCGCTTGAAGGTCTTGTCGATGAACTGATCGACGACCACCAGATCGCCCGGTGCGACGTTCGCCTGGAGCGAGCCGACCGCCCCGCTGGCAATGACGGCGTGCACGCCGAGCTTCTTCAGCGCGAAGATATTGGCGGCAAACGGCACCTCGCTCGGGGACAGTTTGTGCCCCTCCCCATGACGATTCAGGAACGCAACGCGCCGGGCGCCCAACGTCCCCGCCATGATGGGCCCGCTGGGCCTGCCGAATGGTGTTTCCACCTCCTGTGTCTGAACGTTCTTCAGTTCTTTGGCCAGCGCATCGCCCAGGCCCGTGCCGCCGATGATGCCGATCAACTCACCTGACATAGTGTTGTTCTCCTTTCCATGGTCCCGTATGATACTTGGCGACAGCGGTGGCGTCGAGGGCGGGATCCGCGAAGTCGAGTCAAGGCCGACGACCCCCGGCCACCAGACGAATTCCGGGCGAACGAGAGGGTTCTTCGGCCTTTGGCCTTGACTGCTGAGTCCAGAGTGGATACCCTATTATAGATAGTGATGCGCAGCTACATGCAGTCACATGAGAACGGCCTACGAGGGGGCCGTTGTCCATGCAGGGGCGTGTTCTCGCCGTCCCAACTCTTCTACGGAGGTGTGAGTCATGAGAGCCAGCCGGGTATTCTCGTTTGTCCCCAGAGTAACGTTGTTCATGGGCCTTTTGTCCATCTGGGCGAGTTGTCCGGCCCGTGGGGCTGACGATCCCTATGAGGACAACAACAGCAGAGCAAGTGCGTACAGTCTGTCTCGAAACACTTGGCTGTCGGACATCGCGGGTGATTCCTATCAGTGCGGCACCGGCGACGAGGACTGGTACAAAATTGTCATCGGATCGGACACGCCCCTTCTGCGCGTCAAGGCGTACTGCTATGACGATCTTGACTGCGTCTCGCTCCATGATTCCAGCGGGAATCAACTGGCCGTGGATTGCTGGTCACAGCAAATCGGGATAACTGATGCGCGGCAGGGGACGTACTACATATGCGTTCGAGACGGCTTCATCGCGGATGAGGATTGTGACCGATACGATCTGATATGGAATGCGGTGGCCCGCGATGACCCATACGAAGCGCAAGCAGACGGCTACGATCTGACGGCATACGAAGGGGTCTGGCTCTCGCACATTGCGGGACCCGGTGTGGATGCCGGTCCCTACTACTCCAGTTCCGACGACTACTTCATCATCGCCCCCCAGTCCGGGACGATCAAGGTGGAATGCACCTTCTCCGGCCCGGACAAATGGTTGTACCTGAGAATCGGCGAGCCCGGAGAGCTTGGCAGATACAAGACCTTCACCGCGCAGTCGAGCACGATCAGCGGAGAGTTCCAGGTGGACGCAGGCATGTGGTGCGGAATCTGGGCTCACGGAGACTGGATCGGCAGCACGTATGACTTGCGCTGGACATACACGAGCGAAACCTCTCCAACCGCCAAGCTCGTGACGTTCGACACCGTGACCACCGCCGAGACGGAGTGGATTCCGGACAAATACGGGGGCTTGAACTGGGACAACTTTATTGTCAGCAAAGCCAGCTCGCACGGGGCCTCCGGCTACCGCAACGGCCTGATTTCGGGCGACTACGTGGCCTTCAACGGGACCGGGAATCCCGCCGAGATCAGCGGCGACCCGTTCAACTTCCTCGGCGCGCACTTCACGGCGGCCTGGAGGAATGGCCTGACCATCGACATCGAGGGCTTCCGCGGCACAACCGTGGTGCACACCGAAAGTGTAGTGGCCAACGCCAGCGCGCCCATGTACGTGGGCCTCAACTTCACCAATGTCACCCGAGTCAGATTCACATCGCACGGCGGAACGCACGACCCCGTCTTCTCCACGGACGGGACCCAGTTCGTAATGGACGACATGGAGTACTCCATGTATGGTTCCTCCAACTGGTCGCCCGACAGCGTCGAGATAATGCCTCCCAACCCGACCTCGTGTGACGAACTCACGATCACCGTGTCGGGTACGTCGGGCAGTCTGCCCGTGCCGTACGCACTGACGGTGACCGTCGCCGGGAACGACATACTCGTCGATGTGTTAAAGATCCACAGCGACGTTGGGTTGCCGGTTGTGACACCATGGCAGGTGACGAGCACCACAGGGCCGCTGTCGCCCGGTGAATACTCTGTGTATACACGGCTGTGCGAAACCGGCACGGCATCTTCCTGCACCGGCTATGAACTCCAGGCAACGCTGACTGTGGCGCCTTGTGATGGCAGCGAGGGCACGTACAATAGCGACATCGAACCCGGCGACCGGGTGGTGCTGCTGGAACAATCCGGCGACCTGTTGCCTGGACACGCCGGAACCGTCATGTGCAAGGGACAGCAAGGAATCCTGGTGAGCTGGGACCTGTGGAGGAGGGGCAGTACAGGGCTCGACTATTGCAGTTGTGGACCCATCGCGGACTTCCCAACCGGTTCGGCCAGTTGGGTGGACGGCACGGTGCCCCAGGAGAAGCTGGGACGTTACTTTGACACGACGGGCGTCCTGGTCCAAGGCGTGGAATGCGTCCTGTTCCAGACCGACGGCGGGCAGCTATTCGTGTTGAGCGATACGCACGGCCACGCAGTGGGCGATCGGATCCGAGTGCAGGGGCTGCTCCGAAGCCCATGTATAACCATATGCATGCAGGGCAATGGGTGCATCTCACATACCATCACGTCATCGGCAAGTGCCGGTGCATATCCCTGCTGTGATTCCTCCTGCACGTTGCGGCCCGGGGATCGCGTGGTCTCGTTGTACGACAGGGCGGCCGACTCGAGCTGTCCGGAGCTCAAGGCCGGCGCCTCCGGGACCGTCCTGGTTTGTGATGCGGACAATGCTCTTGTGTCCTGGGATTTGGTCACGGATAGCCGACTGGTGCTTCTGGACGAAGGTGCAACCTGGCGGCAGTTCCAGTACCCCAGAGGTTCGTTGGGACAGGTCCGCCTGGCGGCTCTCGGCAGGTACGTGGACCTGGGCTGCGTCACACTCCAGGGGATCGACACGGGCATGGTGGGCGCGGCCAAGTACGGGGTCCTCGCTGGGGGACGTACGTATACATTCTACGTTCCCGTCGTCGTCCCTCCGGATATTACCCAGTGTCTCGCAGACTACTATACCGACGGAGCCAACGTTCACCTTCGCGGCATTGCCACGGGAGAAATGCGTATTGAGCACCGCCTCATCTCTCCTTGTGACACGTGTCGTGTGGATTTCTGCCAGTATGCGCCATCGGGCGAGGCTCTCTCGCCTTCCACCATCCAGGCGGGGCAGACTCTCAGTCTGACGTTTGGCGGGGCGAACTGTGGGACGGCGGACATCGCTGCGGGCTGGAAGATACGATACTATGCGTCGCTGGACACGACGATCACGCCCGGGGACTACTTGCTCTACGAATGCGAGGCGGACTTCGGGATCGCGTCCGGCCAACAATTGACTCTGAGCGAGGCCTTCACATTCCCCAGCAATGTGCCTGCGGGACAGTACTATATTGGGTGGATCTTCGATCCGGACGACCAGATCTGCGAGTCCAACGAGAACAACAATGCGGGGTACGTCAAGAACTCCAGGTTGAGGGTCATTGCCAATAACTTCGAGGGCTGCGGTGTGTTGGTGGCCTTTGGCGGCGTGACGCCGATGGGGGAAGTCGCCACCGCCGCGTCATGCCTCCTGTTCAAGGCGGATGATACCGGTGATTACTACTACGTGGATAACACCGGCGGCTTCCAGGCGGGCGACCATGTCTATATAGAGGGCAGTCTCAATCTGAGCTGTCAGTCCAGTTACTGTGGTCAGCCGGTGCGCGGGTGTATCATCGTGACCATCATCATCGTCTGCCCGGGTGAGCCGGGCGGCTCCTTTGCAGGTTGCGGTGTGCTCGTGGATACCGGGTATTGCCTCCTCTTCAAAGCGGATGATACCGGCGATTACTACTTCTTGGACAACCTGGGTGGCTTCGGGGCGGGCGACCGTGTCTATGTAGAGGGCGATCTCGACCAGTACTGTCACTTCACCTATTGTGGTCCAGCGGTGGTGGTGCGCGGGTGTATCATCGTGACCATCATCATCGTCTGCCCGGGGGAGAGCATGTGCTGCGACTTCAACCCGGGGGACCGGGTGGTCCTGCTGGTCAGGCCGCTAAACAACGATGGGACTTTGGCAGTAGGATTGTACCCTGGAGCCATGGGGACCGTGGTCTGCTGCGATCACGGCGATCCCGGATTGCCGTTGTTCGTCAGCTGGGATAACTGGACCAACGGCAAGAGCAACTCTTCCTTCTGCGATCCGCCGGTGATTTCCTACGTGCCTAATTCGGGCTGGTGGATGGCCTGTACCCAGATCGGCCGGCCCGGCCAGCCGGTAGACCCCTGCCCGCGTGCACTGATGGCCAAGTGCAGCGGAAAGGTGGTCTCACTCGAGCCGTATCCGATGACCCCGACCACCTACGTCGGCAAGACGATTCTGACATTGGAACTCAACTTTAGGGCTACCGTGAGTGCGACCGTGACCACGACCTCTGCCGCCGGGGGGATCTGGACCGCCTCGCTGACGCCATCGACCGTCGGGCCGGGCGAGGTGCCTGTCGAACTCTACGTCAGGGGAACCAGCGTAGACGCCTCTGCATTGCCATGTGCGCAGACGGCGAACGTGGCGACCGTCAACCTGTCGTTCGTACCGGCCCAATAGGTAGGAGGACCCGGCGGATTATCACTGTTGCTGGCCCCGCCGCGGAGCAGCTTTCCCGATCTGGGATGCTTCGTCGGGGGCGAGTGTAGTGGGCGCAGTGGACTTGCGGGCGGCGAGGACCGCACATGCCATTCATCCACGACGTCCATCGCGTTCACAGTATCCACGCCACCCACTGAACCGTCCCGCCTTGCACCCGTAGTAGCAGGAGGTTCAAGCCTTTCGAAAGGAGCCGGCAACTATGGATTTGGTCATTGCAGTCAAGGAGATCAAAGGGCGCTGCCCGACGTTCCGAGCGGGTGACTCATTCACGCTCAAAGCCTGCTACCAGCTTGTCAGCGATGTCCCGGTGTGCATGCACGCCCTGGCCGCGCTGATGCCCTGGTACAACGCCCTGGCGGTCTCCGAGCCGGCCGCCTGGGGTCTCGACGGCAAGCACGACAAGACCAAAGCCTACATCCAATGTCCCGACCCCTGCCAGTACACCGACGGCGGCACCGTCATCTTCGAGATCAGCAAGGTGAACGCTCAAGATATGGGCGCGTGACCTGCGAACCTGCCGGGCACTTTGCCGGCTGCACGCAGCAGCCGGACCAGCGCATACAACGGGGCGGCCCATCAAGGGTCGCCCCAACTTACCTGTCATTCCTTCTGGCGGTCCCGGCCTACACCGCCCTCACATGATCTACGGAGTGGCTGGGAGCACAGGCACGAGCTTGAGCATCACGCCGGTGTCGCCCCGGGGGCCCAGCATGGTCGATCCAAAGACATACAACTCGCCATCGGCGTCCTGGCCGAATCCTCGCAGCCAGAAGCCCGCCGGCCGGTCGTCCAGACCGATGCGCAGCTCCTGGATGCCGAGATTCGGGTCGAGGTAGAAAAGCCTGGCGCTCGGCGCCGCGAAGGAGCCCCAGTCGCCAAAGACGTACAGACCTTGCAGAGCAGGGATCAGGCTGCCTCGATAGACGAAACCACCGATCACGACACTTCCCTCGCTGTGGTCATACTCGGCGATAGGATCGATCAAGTCCGGCGGCACCAGACGCACCGGGCCGGTCACGACCCTGCCGAGGTTTGCGGTAGTAGAGTCGAACCAGAAGGAGCCTTCCTTGACGTTCCAGCCGTAATTGCCGCCTTTGACGACCAGATCGACTTCCTCGATGTTGTTCTGTCCCGCGTCGCCGACGTACAGATCGCCGGTGTTGCAGTCGAAGCCGAAGGTGAACGGGTTGCGCAGGCCGTAGGCGTAGATTTCCTCCACCGCTTCCTGGCCCACGAACGGATTTTCCGGCGGGATGCCGTACTGGCCGTTGATCGAGTCATTGCCATCCACATCGATGCGGAGGAGCTTGCCATAGACTCTTTGGAGACTCTGGGCGTTGCCGCCGGGGACGTGACCATCCGCGATGTCATTGGCACGGCCGCCGTCACCGAGCGCGATGTAGAGCAGTCCATCCGGCCCGAACCGTAGCGTGCCGCCATTGTGGTTAGATTGCGGCTTGTCGATCCGCAGGAGCTCGCGCCGGCTGTTGGGATCGATTCGGTTGGGATCGTTCGGATCGATCCGCCATTCCGCGACGACTGACTGATGGTTGTTCGATACGCCTTCCGGCATCACGTTGACGAAATCTGCCACGCCATCGATCGGTTCGGACGTGTAGGTGTAGATCAGCGGATGATTCGCGAAGTCGGGGTGGGTTGCCAGGCCGAGCAGGCCCCGCTCGTCGTAGTTGCCGAAGGTCACGAGACGATCGCGCACGTCCAGCAGAGGCGCAGGCAACCTGCCGGCCGCACTGGTCACGACCCACGCCAAACCCGCCTGGTCATAGACGAACATGCGCTTGCTGCCGTCATCCGGCGCCGCCAGGCCCAGCGGCGCACTCAGGCCGTCAACAACCGTGTGTAGTTCGATCGTGATGCCGCCTTTGATAATCAGCTCAGGAATTGGATCGGCGATGGGCATCGTGCCGACGGTCACCGTCACGGCCGTCGAGGCCGTAGTTTCGCCGGCATTGTCCGTGGCGACCACCGTCAGAACGTAGGTCCCAGGATACAGGGTGGTCGCCACGCTGTAAGGGGCTTCCAGGACAGACCCCAGCGAGCTTGTCCCGTGGAAGAACTCCACCTTCGTCACCGTCCCGTCCCTGTCGCTCGCGGCGGCTTCGATCGTCAGGTCGGCGGGCGAAATGAGCGCTGTGCCGTCGGCGGGGCTGGTAATGGACACGGAAGGGGGCGAATTGGGTGCCGGCGTGTAGACCACCGTGAGTGTGCCTGCGCCGGCGCCGCCTTGACGGGACGTGAAGCCGCGCACGGAGCGGGACGATCCTTCCGCCCGGCTGGTCAGGAGCCATCCGAAATTCTGCGCCGGGTCATTCACCCAGAGTTGCACGTCAGCCACCAGGCCGGGACCGGTCCAGGAGTACTTGGCGTTATCGACGGCCCCCACGGCCGTCGAGGCGCTGGCGGTTGCCGCGGCATCGCTCCTGGCCCCCGGCGCGGTCCAGTTGGCCGTACCCAGCAGCCGGGCGTTCCACGTCGTCTCCCCAGCGGTTGCCGCCGATCCATTGCTGCCGCCTTTGGCGCCTTCCTTCCAGCTTGCCAGCATGCGGAACAAGTCAAACGTGGAGTTGACCGGGTTATTGTTCGGGATCTTGACGGCGGTCAGTTGCAGTGTCGCCGAAGTGACGGTCGAGCCGGCTGGAATGCCGCTCAGGTCAAACCGCAGCAGTCCGCGGCGGACGCCCCCGACGCCGTCGCGTCCTGCATCGAACCAGCCGGTGGCCCCGGCGTTGTTGCCGGGGGAGCCCGAATTGATGAACGTGTCCTCGACAACGGTCAGGTTGGCCGCCGCCGCCAGACTGCACCGCGGCCAGGACAATATGACAACACAAAGGATTCCCAACAGGATATGCGTGGGCGACTTCATTCTCGTGCCTCCTATTCAGTTGCGTCGATCCCGTGACAGGGGTCTGTCTGTCTTCGTCCAGGCCCGGACCGGAGCCGGCCGGCAACGCCAGACCTTCCGTCCAGCCTCGTGACAGAGTACGTCCCGGGCGCACTTTCCTCCATGCGGCGAAAACTTATTTCGGGATCAGGCACTGTCCCCTTTGTCGCATCAGGCGAAGTACCCATGCGCGGTCGGCATCAGAACTGGACGCGGATCTCGCAGGGCTGATCCAGTGTGATCGCGAGCAGCCTCTGGGCGGCGTTGAAGTTGACCGTCGCCTGGCTGGCAGCGGGTCGCGCGGAGACCGGACCGACGACGATCTGCGCCGTCGTGACGGCGGCGGGCTTCTCATCCACGCCGGCGATCAGGACGTAGTATGGGCCCTTGCCCCAGCCATCGACGGTGAACGTCGCCGACTCCCGCGTCTCGCGGAGGTCGCGGATCGCGCAGGGCGCGTGCAGGAACCACTCCCCGGCCGCCAGCTTCCTCACATCGTACAGCCGGCTCAAGTCGAACAGCTCGGGGACGTGGGCCTGGACGGTACCGGGATTGATGGCCGGGCCGTCGCGGAGCTGCGGCCGCAGCTCGAAGACATCCGGCAGCAAGCCCTGTCGCTTCGCATCGGTGGTCGGCCAGGTCATCTCCAAACCGGCGGCGGTGATGCCCCTGGCGATTCTGTCCCAGGGACCGTCCTTGTCATATTGACTCAGCAGATGCAGAGCGGAAGCGTAGACCAGGCCGCACCATTGAACGGGCCGGCCGAACCAGGAGGGCGCCCGCCAGTTCGTCGCACCGAGGACCGCGATCGTCGCGTATGGGCCGATCTTGCCCTCCGTCGGATTGACAAGGTACACGAACGGCACGCCGGTCCACGCCCAGTAGCGAGCCTGCTCCAGGTAGTCCTGTCTGCCCGCGATGAGATAGCCAAGCGTGTACGCTTTGACCATGTGGGCGGAGGCAAGGATATCCGGCGTGTGCAGAGGCACTTCCCACGTCTGCGCCCCGCGAGGCACGCTGTTTGCATAGAGCAGCGTCTGCTTGTCGAGCAGCGCCAGACCCTGGGCGATCAACTGTGGGTCCGCCGACATCGTCGCTGCCTCCAGGATTCGCGCGACGTCCGCGCCGGCCAGCCCGTTGGCATGCTGGACGGAGTGCGTTTTGCCGTAATCGGTATTGCCGGGCCGGTATCGCTTGATTCCTTTCTCGTCGAAATGCCTGAGCAGCTCGAATGCCTCCTGTTGGCGCTGCCGGACGTACGGGTAGACGCCACCGAAGACGAACGGAGCCGTCGGTGTCCGCGTGTGCGAGACGGTGCTCATGTACGGCTGGCCCTGCGGCATCTTCGTCACGCCCAGGTCGCGAGCCTTGCTGAGTCGGCGCGCCAGCTCCCGGTCGCGCGTCTGGTTCACCAGCCAGTCTATATACATGAGCGCGTCGCCGGCGGGACCGGCCTTGAAGCTCTCGCCCCATACTGCGTGCCGGAAGATCCCCCCCTCGTTGATCGCCGAATCCAGCCAGCCGTGCGCCAACAGCGTCACGGCGGCATCGAGGCCGCCTGCGAAGGCAGGCGTTGCCGGCAGGCCCCGCAAGTCCACGTACTTCTGCACGGCCGGGACAACGCTCGCACCCTTGCCGCCGATGAGAATCGCCTGTATGCGGATCGGCTCGTTCGCCCGAATCCGCAATGGCGTGTGCGCAGCCAGCTCATTCTCCAACCGCGCCTCCCCTACCGCCGGACCCGTCAGCGCCATCACGTGCGCACCGGAGCCGTATGTCCGGTCCGGCGAATCGAACACCGGCTCGACGGCATTCGACGGCTCCCACACGAGCCCGACATATCGACCGTCATACACGATTGCCATCAGCGGCCATGTGACCTTCATCGGGTCCGGCGCCCGGCGGACATGCTCGGCGGTCGTGACATCCGCCTCGCTGCTGCTGGGCTCATCATCGAGGTACTCCAGCCCCGCGAAGAGACCCTGTGTCTTTCGCTCGCCAAACGCCTCCAGGCCGGGAAACAGCGTCAGCCAGGGCAGATAAACGACGCCCCGGTCCTGGTCCACGACGAACTCGCACTCGACAAGGATCGACCCGGCGACGGAGCCCGATCGGAACCGCCGGGTTGCCTGCCATGTCGCCCCGCCGCGGTCTCTCACGACCGCCCGGCACGAGCCCGCAGCAGGCGAGAATTCCGCTTCGCTCAAATCAAGCCACTGCGATGAATCGTCGAACACGACGCCGATTCGCTCCGCCTGATATCCCGAGGCGATCTCCTCGTCGTCGATCTTGACGACAAAGCCGCCCCAGTTCCGCCCGTAGTGCTGGACGACCAAGTCACCGGACGTCATGGACACCGGCTCCACATCACCCTGGCGAGGCCGAACGGGCCTGGCCCAGTGCGGCGGCGCGACCGGCGAGAGGACCTCGACCTCGATGGAGCTTACCCCAATCCGCCCCTCGCCGGCGGCCGGGTCCAGGCGAAACCGGGTGCCTGCCCCAAGCGGCTCGGGAATGACCAGCAGATGCTCGTGCCATTGGCCGTCGTTATTGACGGTGAATCGGACGGAGTGCCCGGCCGTGAATGTGCGGCCATAAAAGAGCTCGCCGCTCGTATCAGCATTGGACTTCATCCGCACCCGCACGCGCACGGTTCCTTCACCCGGAAGATCAACCCCCGGCCCTTCCAGCCAGGGATCGTTGCCGGTGGACTGAAACGTCAGCCCTTCCTCTGAAACCACCAGCCCCTCCGTGAACTTGTTGCCCTGCCAGCCCTGCCAGCCTCTCGTGAAATCCCACGCCGCAACTGTCTTGCCGCAAACCGCGGAAGCCGCCGCAAGCAAAAACAGGACGACGGTAAGGACACAAGGTTTTGCATCTGGGCTCTTGAAGGTCGCGTGTGCCTCAGTTGCCATTCGAAAAGACCTCCCATTGCATCGGGTGTTTTCTTCTGTCATTCACGATGCGGGCTCATGCAGACCCGGCCTGCGAAGTAGTATAATGGCCGCTATGGGTCTCGAACAGGAGATTAAAGACAAGGGGCGAGAGCTGGGTTTTGACGCGGTAGGCATCACCGACGCCTCGCCCATCGGCCGCGAGCACGCGGAGCCTCTTGAGGAATGGTTGCGACGAGGCTATGCCGGCCCGATGGACTACATGCACCGGAACCTGGAAAAGAGAATCGATCCCGCCCGCCTCCGCAAGGGCGCCCAATCCGTAATCGTCGTCGCACTGAACTACAAGATTGCGGAATCAACACCGCAGGATGAAATGGTGGGCATAGCCCACCCCACGAGTCCGCAATCTGCAATCCGAAATCCGGAATCCACAATGGGCAAGGTTGCCGCCTACGCCCAATACGAGGACTACCACCCGTTCATGAAGTCGCTCCTGCGGGAGTTGGCGAGCTTTGTGAGCGTGCGAGTCGGCCGGCCGGACCGATACAAGATCTGCGTGGACTCGACCCCACTGATCGAGAAGGCTTTGGCCGTCCGAGCGGGACTGGGCTTCGTCGGCCGCAACCACCTGCTGATCCATCCACAGCTCGGCCCCCAGGTCTTGCTTGGCGAACTCGTCACCACAGTGCCCATCCAACCGGACGAACCCGCCGGCGGCACATGCCACGACTGCGACCGCTGTATCAAGGCCTGTCCCACAGGGGCATTGCGACCCGACGGCTTTCTCGACGCCAGGCGGTGCATCAGTTGCCTGACGCAATACCCTTCGAAGGAAGGCCCCGCGCCGGATACTCACGGCTGGCTCTTCGGCTGTGACGAGTGTCTCCGGGCCTGTCCCTTCCACGACCAGGCTCCGCCCCGCGCCAACCGCCAATTCAAGTTCCACCCCGACGGGGCAAGTCTGGACCTCCCCGAAGTCCTGGGCTGGGACGCGCAGACCTTCGACTCCAGATTCGCCGACTCGCCCATCCATCGCCTGGGCCTCGTTCGCCTCCAGCAGACCGCTCAAGCCTGCCTGGCCGGCACGTAGAGAGCCGGGAAGACGGCAGGGGGTGCACGACAAGGAAGTCGCAGATGGTCAGCAGGCTGCTCCGATGTCATTCCTGCACTGCAAAGGTGTTGTATGTTGTCAAAGCAGGAATCCACCTGTGCCACGGCCTTCCTGGACCCCTGCTTTCGCAGGGGTGACACGAGCGACACCACGCTGCGCCCATCTCGCTGGAAGCTCGAAGGCACGCTCTGCCAGAATCCTGTCGCACACGCGCGGCAGGCATCGATGCGAGTTGCGGATTGCGCCCGGGGGTGTATAATAGGGACATGGAGCACAGATTCGTCAGAGCGATATTTCCAGGTTCGTTTGACCCGATCACGAACGGACATCTGGACGTGGTCAAGCGTGCGATGCGGCTGTTCGACGAGCTGATCATCGCCGTCGGACGCAGCCCGATCAAGAACCAGCTCTTCGCACCCGAGGAGCGGGTCGAGATGATCGCGGAGCTGATCGCCGGCCTGCCGGGCGTGCTCGTGGAGAGCTTCGAGGGCCTGACGGTGGAGTATGCCGCGAAGAGGAAGGCCGATGTGATCCTTCGCGGCCTGCGAAGCCTCACCGACGTCCAGTACGAGTTTCAGCTCGCCATGACCAACCGGGCGGTGGCGGGGATCGAGACGGTCTTCATCATGACCAGCGAGCAGTACGGCTTCACCAGCTCGACACTGATCCGCGAGGTGGCCTCGCTGGGCGGTGACCTGTCGAACCTGATCCCGCCGAACGTGCACAAGCGCCTGGCGGACCGCTTCAGCAAGCTCGGCAAACGCCCGGTCGCGGACGGATTGCAGGTCTGATCGCGAGCGACGACCCAGCGCCACGCGCGACGCGGCGACAGTCAGCCCATCGACCATGTGTTTGTGAGAATAGACTTTCAGACAACGTCGCCGACATGACGGTTCGGAGGAATTCCTGCGCCAAGTGGCTCACCAAGCGCACTGCACTGCGTCTCGCCGTGGACGTGATCGACTACTTCAGGCGACTCTCCAAGGGACCCGGGATTCCCTACCAGCAACTGATCACTCTCTACATCCGCGAGTGTGTTCATGGCGACACGATACCAACGCTCCGGGGCTCATGATATGGAGATAAGGAGGCCCCCGGCGCCTGCCCCTAGCCCCCCCACGTGTCGATGCGTCTACAGTCAACTCTACTCCACACGGCGGATTCCGTAGTTACTACCCCCAGCCTTGCGCAGTTGGATCTCAGCACCAACCCGGCGCTGCGTCCTCTGACTCTCACCAGCTTCAACTGGGTCGCCCTGGTAGGTGGCATCAGGCTCATTCCCGAAAACAAAATAGAGACCGTAGTTGTAGCCGTACGGCACGCGAATACCATTAGTACTCTCAGGAGGGACTATTAGGTTTCTGGCACAAACGATAGTGGTACCAGTGAAGAGGCCGACGGCGGGCACCGCCGGGAATCCACGGATTGCGGCCAGGACAGCCGATTCGGTTGGATTCTTGATTCTAATTATAAAATCACCTTCAAGTTCCTTTATGTCCTGTTTAGCCTGTCGCGACAAATGCCTGCGCATGGAACTCGTAAGATCGGTCACATGGTAAGCCTGTCCGTCTTTGGTGACGAGCTTGGGCTGTGGCAGTGGCAAGTCATTTGGCTCAGCACGATTACGACTCTGGGGCCACTCCAATCCTCTTTCGACCGCCAATTTCTTGAGCGCGAGTGTGGCGTCAGCTCCAGCGATATGGTATCTGGCTAAGAGCTCGATTCCGCCCCAGTCGACATCCTTTGGCCACCAATTGTCTCCGAGTGAGAGTGCGTTACCAAGAACTGTGTTGTCGTAGCGGTCTCTGATGTGAGCATTAGCGCCACTGCTAAGCAATTGTCCGACTATCTCCCAGTTCTTTCCCGAGGCGACCAAATGCAATGCAGTCTGCCCCTTATGGTTCGTAGCGTTGACGCTCGCACCCTGTTGTAGTAGGAGACTAACAACTTCAAGATCGCCTTTCCTTGATGCATGATGGAGAGCCGTCTCACCATTCATATCTGTGGCATTCACATCTGCTCCGTTGTCAACAAGAAACTCAACAATTGTAAAATGCCCGTGGTGTATGGCACGTTGCAGCGCCATACCTCCGCCAGATTCGCTTGTGGCGAGTTCGGGCCTGGTTTTCACGATCGATCTTACCTCCTCCATTCTCCCTTGCTCTGCAGCCGCGCAGAGCTTCCGGGCCATAGTCAATCGGTCGGTTCCGCCTGCACATCCCGCGACCACGAGAGTGCACAGAGTCAGAACAAGGACACAGGCTAGTCTTGCACGAGAGAACATCATTCGTCCTTTCGAATGTCCCGACCGGCGTGACTCACGCGACGCTCATCCAGCAACATCGCCGGCCTCCTAGCCTGTCAGTATGCCACTCCCCCCGCGCAATTCCAGTCCAAAATGCTCACCTGCCGGCAGCCAACTCGGATCGTGACGGAATCGCCATTCACGGGGCCGGGGACAAACACCGATTGTTCGCAGAGTCACGCGTGATAACGACCGGCTGTGACGGTCACTTCTTTCATTTTGCGTTGGCCACCTGCGCTGCCTGGCGCGGGGCGGCGTTCAGAATGCCGGAATAAGCCACCTGCCCCCCGATGGGTGACAGTCACGGCGCTGGCACTTCTGCTTTCGTCGGGTTGTCTCCTCCTACACCCGGTCACATCGGTGCGGCCCTCGGGGGAGTATTCGCGAAACGCTGTATCCGATCCAGGATCGCTCGGTACAGGCGACGCGGCAACGTCACGAAGAATCGAGTAGATCATGGTGTACTCCAGCGGATATCCTTCGTGTGCTCGCCGATTTGCGTGCGACGGGCGCCTTGCGTCAGCTTCTTGCCGAGGACCGAGACGTTTTCGAAGGTCACGTTCTGCACGCTGTGTTCGGCGTCGGCGCCCTGGACCTGCACGAGGTACTCGCCGGGGCCGCCTTCCAGCGTCACGTTGCGAAACCGCACGTTCTGGATGAAGCCGGGGACTTTCTTGCGCATGTACTGATTCACCACGGGTCGCAGGCGGATGAGCTCCCGCTGGCCCTCGCCGTGAATGCGGATGTCCTCGGCGGTGATGTCCTCCAAATGCATATCCTCACCCGGCTCGAACAGGAACGCGGTCATCGTGAAGTGGATGATGTCGAGGTTTCGCAGCGTCACCTGGCGCATGAACTGGGCGCGGCTCTCGTGCCCGAGCAGGAAAATGCGCGCCCGGTCGCACCAGAGGGTGGAATTCTCCACTGTGATCCGTTCCACGTCGCTGTTGGCGCCGCTGAAATCGAGCCCCTTGAGTGCGACGCAATCGTCATCGCTGCGGATGAAGCAGTCGGTGATCAGCACATCCTGCGAGTTGCACGGGTTGATGCCGTCGTCGTTCTGGACGCGGGAGTTGCAGAGCTTGACGTTGCGGATCGTCACGCGCCGGCTGTTCCTGGGCACGATGGTCCAGTGGGAGGAGCCGCGAAGCGTGACGCCGTTGACTTCCACGTCGCTGCTGTTGCGAATCGCGATCAGGTTGCCGACGGGTCCTTTGCGCCATTCCCAATCGGATCCATCCAGAATACCGCGGCCCAGAATCCGGATGTTCGAGCCCTCCGCGAGCACCTCGGCTTTGACGACTGTGCCGCCGGCCAGGTAGAGGGTCTGACCGCTCTTGAGCAGGATCTTCTCCGGCTTGTGCACGCCGGGACCGAAGTAGACGACATCTGGATCGGTCTGCTTTGGCGCATTCGTCTCCAGCGGATTGGCGAAGAGCAGCAGGGGGCCTTTCCTGCCGTCGGGCTCCACGCTGATCTTGCACGGCCGGTCCATCGCCAGCGTGAGCGTGTGCTCGTCCTCAATGGTCATTCGGACGTTGGCTCTTTGCGGACGAATGATCGTGTTGCGCAATGAACGCGGCGACGTGATGCGCACTATCACCGGTCCCGATATATCGAAGTTGGCGAACGAATACGGGCCGCCGTAGTCATACTCCTTGTCCGCAAACGGCGGATCGAGGACCCGGGCCCTATACACGTCCACGTTCTGTCCTTCCGCCTGCACCTGGTACTCCGTCGAGAGCGCCTCCCCCGCCGGGGCGGGATACGTGACCGCCTTGCCGCCGTCGGCCGCAACTGCTCGACCCTGAGCGGACACGACCAGCATCATCGTCACGACCATCAGCGTAATGACGCGACCTGCGTTGTTCAAAGCCGTCTTCATGGTGCCTCCTGTTCTTATCCAGGACCTCACGTGCATCTTCCACAGAATACTGTACCACGAATTGCGAGGACCGCCAGTCTTACACAGGTCACGCCAACGCATCCGTGTTGACGACCGCCGGGCTGTGAAGGAGGCCGGTCAGCAAGCCAAGCGTCTCCATGAGCCGGCCCGGACGATGCGAGGGTTTGCGAGTTGGGACAAGGCCTTGGCCCACGCGTATCTCTCGCACTACCCGCGGGGTACGGAGGGCCTCTGTGATCTGGGAAAGGTCATCCAACGCCACAACCGACCGCGAAATCGACGCGCCAGAATTCTGCCACAATTCTGGGGACGACCACGCACTTCTCACTTGCTTGCCCCTCTCGTCCTCGCCACAACATCGCCAGAAAGCCGCCCCGGATCAATCTGCGACGGATCAGGTCAGGTCCGAGGCAGCCCGGACGGACGTGGAGAAGCCTCATGAGATCCGTTCGACAATCACACATTGCACTCGCTATCGTGTTGATGACCGTCGGCATGATCGCCGCCATTCTCGTCGGCCGCAGCAGTGCGACGAATGGCGGAGGAAATATCCTCGATCAGAATGATGTGACCCTGGTAGACACGGTTGGCACGAACAGGATTTGCTTCCATCGCAACACGGCGTGCGTGGACCCTCTGAGACCTCTGATCATCGAAAGGATCAAACGCGCCGTCAGTGAGGTCGGCAAGATCGTCGCTGTCACGAATGTGGAGTTCAGAGTCGTTGTCTTTCCTGAAAAGACCCTCCCGGACAAGGGAATCAGTGGAGTTGCCCCAAACAAGGAAGATATCTGCATCTTGCTTGATCCCACATATCCTCGACTTCGCAAGAGTCTCTCCGAAGAACTCGTCGCGGTGATTGCCCACGAGTATCATCACACGTTGCGCTACAGGACGGTTGGTTCTGGTGCAACCTTGTTCGAGGCGATCATGAGTGAAGGACTAGCTGACCTTTTTTGCATGGAAGTGACAGGACACGAACCGCCTTGGGCAAAGCAGATACCCAAAGAAGAATTGGCCCCTTGGCGTGCGAAGGCAGAGAAGGAGTGGTTCAATTCAGACTACGACTCCCTTGCGTGGTTTGTTGGCCTCAATTCCGACATACCACGTGGCACAGGTTATTCTATGGGTCGAAACATAGTCGCGGAATACCTCGCTGCACATTCAGAAGATCGTCCATCTACGCTCTATGCAACGCCAGCAAGAGAGTTCCTGCCAGGGAAGCAGGAAGAGTCGCTGAATTAAGTTCAAAAGGGCTGGACGCGATTACCCGTTTCCGTGTGGGCAGATCAGGGATCGCTGCCGTGGAATCGCCATTCGGTTCTGATTCTGGCGGAGAGGCGTGGATTCCGTCGTCCTCAGACGTGGGCGTGGAATTCCGGCTCCTGTCGGCACATGCGGACGGTGGCCGTCGATACCCCCGTTTTCAGCACGAAAGACGCTGTTTCTCAGCCGCATCCCAGAACGGGTAATCGCGTCCTATGAACGCCCTTGACACAGGGGCGGGCATGACGTAGTCTGTATGTGAATCGCCGAGTCCTGTTGTCAGCAGGAACGGGGGAACCGAAAACCGGGGCGAATCGCCGCACGGCGTAGGGCAACTTCTTCGGCCCGAGCCCGTCAGCTAACCTCGCAGGCGTCGAAGGAGAGAACCTCTTCCCAGCGGGGGTCAACTCTCCGCTGAACCATAGGGAGGTTCTATATATGGATAAGACCGCATCCGTTTCGGACAGCGACTTGAAGCTCGCGTGCGAGCGGCCGACGCTCGCCGCCAGAGCCAAACGAATTCTCTTCGGCCCACCCCGCGACCTGGCGGATCGCCGCCTGTTTCACCGGCTCTCCGTCGTGGCCTTTCTGGCCTGGGTCGGGCTTGGCGCCGACGGCCTGTCTTCCTCCGCCTACGGCCCGGAGGAGACGTTCCGTACGCTCGGGCAGCACACGTACCTGGCGGTAGCGCTGGCCGGCGCGATGATCCTGACGGTATTCGTCATTTCCGTCGCGTACAGCCGGGTGATCGAGCACTTCCCGACCGGCGGAGGCGGCTATGTCGTCGCCAGTGCGCTGCTGGGTGAGCGGGCCGGCGTCGTGTCGGGCTCCGCGCTGCTGGTGGACTATGTGCTGACGGTCGCCATCTCCATCGCGGCCGCCGGCGACGCGTTGTTCAGCTTCCTGCCGACGGGCTGGCTCGGACTGAAAGTGCCGACCGAGATTTTCCTGATCGCGTTGCTGATGGTCACGAACATCCGGGGCGTCAAGGAGTCCATCCTGTTCCTGCTGCCGATCTTCTTGTTGTTTTTGGCGACCCACGTGATCCTGATCGGAGGCGGCATTCTGCTCCACGCTCCGCAGTTGCCGGAAACCGCCCGGCAGGTCGGGACGGGCTTCCAGAGCGGTTACGCCACGCTCGGCGTGGGCGGCCTGCTGCTACTGTTTGCCCGCGCGTACTCGCTGGGCGGCGGAACCTACACGGGCATCGAGGCGGTCTCGAACGGCCTGCCGATCATGCGTGAGCCGCGGGTGCGCACCGGCAAGCGCACGATGCTCTACATGGCGGTCTCGCTGGCCTGCACCGCGGCCGGCTTGATCGTGTGCTACCTGCTGTGGCAGGTCTCGTTCACGCCAGGCAAGACGCTCAACGCGGTGCTGGCCGAGCGATTCGCCCAGAGTCTCGGCTGGGGACCCATGTTCATCGTCCTGACGCTCGTCTCCGAAGGGGCGCTGCTGGTGGTCGCCGCGCAGGCGGGCTTCATCGACGGCCCGCGGGTACTGGCGAATATGGCTCTGGATTGGTGGGTGCCGCGCCGGTTCGCCAGTCTATCGGAGCGGCTGACCACGCGGAACGGCATTCTCCTGATGGGTGCCGCGGCACTGGCGGTCCTGCTCTACGCCCACGGCAGCGTCAGCCGCATCGTGGTCATGTACAGCATCAACGTGTTTGCGACGTTCTCCATCACGGAACTGTCCATGTGCCGGCTCTGGGTGCGCGACCGGCGGCGACGGCGCGACTGGAGCCGGAAAATCCGCATTCACGTCCTCGGCCTGACGATGTGCGTGACGATCCTGGTCGTGACGGTGTCGGAGAAGTTCCGCGACGGCGGGTGGCTGACGCTGGTCCTCACCGGCGTCGTCGTGGCGACGTGCTTTCTCGTGCACCGGCACTACCGGGCGCTGCAGGGCCAGTTGGCGGCGCTGTTTGGAGCCGTCAAAGACATGCGCCCTGGGACCGGCGCGCCCACCCGCGCCCTTGATCCAACGCTGCCGACGGCGGTCGTCCTCGTCGGCGGCTACAGCAGCCTGGGCATTCACACCCTGCTGGCGGCCCTTCGCACGTTCCCCGGCCAGTTCGGCAACGCGGTCTTCCTCTCCGTCGGCGTGATCGATTCCAGCGTGTTCAAGGGCGAGGACACGCTCGCCCGCCTGAAGGAGCAGACGGAGTCGGATTTGCGGAAGTACGTTGAGCTCACGGCCGGCCAGGGGATTCCGGCGGCCTGCCGGTGCGTCGTCGGGACGGATCTGATCGCCGACCTCGAACGATTGTGCTTGGAGACGGCCCGCGACTTTCCTCACTGCATCTTCTTCGCCGGGCAACTGGCCTTCCAGCGCAAGCGCTGGTACCAGTCCCTGCTGCACAACCAGACCACCTTCGCGTTGCAGGAGCGTCTGTATCCGATGGGCCACACCCTGGTCATTTTGCCGGCACGGATCTGAGAGAGTGGGTTCGCGACGTGTCACCGAGCCTCGCGCGGCTTTGTCCTTGCCTGTTGAGGGGGGTTCGGGCACAATACCCCGATCCGGCAAGGCGTCCTGGGACGCGGCAGCGTGGGACTTGCCCCGCCTGCGTCGGACGCCGGAGAACCAGCAAGGGATTCGATGGTATGCTTCAGCATTTCTTCAAGCGAAAACCGCTCAGCATGGTGCACGAGGAGATGAGGGGCGAGAACCGCCTGCGCCGGGTGCTCGGGCCGTGGTCGCTGACCAGCCTGGGCGTCGGGTGCATCATCGGCGCGGGTATCTTCGTCATCACCGGCTTCGCCGCTCATTACAAGGCGGGACCCTCGCTGATGCTGTCCTTCGTGACGGCGGGACTGGCCTGCATCTTCTCCGCCTTGTGCTACGCGGAGTTCGCCTCCATGGCGCCCATCGCCGGCTCCGCGTACACGTACGCCTACGTCACGCTGGGCGAGATGCTCGCCTGGATCATCGGATGGGACCTCGTCCTTGAATATACCGTTGCCTCCGCGACCGTCGCGCACGGCTGGTCCAAGTACTTCCAGGATTTCATCGGGATCTTCGGCTACCACGTGCCGCACGTCCTGTCCAACGCCCCGTTTGAGTTCAGCCCAACCGAAGGGGCCTTTACGGCCACCGGCACCTGGTTTGACCTGCCGGCGCTGGCGGTCGTCACGATTCTGACCGTCGTGCTCGTGATCGGCATTCGGGAGAGTGCCCGCTTCAACAACATCATGGTGGTGGTCAAGGTGGGGATCGTACTGCTGGTCATCGGAATCGGCGTGTTCTACATCAATCCCGCCAACTGGCAGCCGTTCGCGCCGTTCGGCTGGGCGGGCTTGAGCCTCTTCGGCAAGCCAATCTGGGGCCAGACCGGTGCCGACGGCGCGCCGATCGGCATGGTCGCGGGAGCTGCAATCATCTTCTTCGCGTATATCGGATTCGATTCCGTCTCGACGCACGCGGAGGAGGCCCGCCGGCCACAGCGCGATGTCCCGTTCGGCATCATTGCCTCGCTGCTGATCTGCACGATCCTGTACATCGCGGTGACCCTGGTGCTCACCGGCATGGTCCCTTACGACCAGATCGACGTGAATGCCCCGATCGCGGCGGCGTTCGAGCGCGTCGGGCTCAAGTGGGCGCGATTCGTCATCTCCTTAGGCGCCGTGGCCGGCATCACGTCGGTCATGCTCGTGCTCATGCTCAGCCAGCCTCGTGTGCTGTTGGCGATGGCGAGAGACGGCCTGCTTCCCGAGAGCTTCTTCGGCGATATCCACCCGCGGTTTCGCACGCCCTGGAAATCGACCATCGTCACCGGCATCATGGTCGGGACCATGGCCTCGTTCATCCCGCTGGGCGTCCTCGCGGAGCTGGTGAACATCGGCACGCTTCTGGCCTTCATCATCGTCTGTATTGCGGTGCTCGTGATGCGGTATATCCACCCGACTGCGGAGCGGCCGTTCCGCTGTCCCTGGGTGCCGGTGGTTCCGATTCTCGGCGTGTTGCTGTGCCTGATGCTGATGATCTCTCTACCCTTTGGGAATTGGCTGCGGCTGCTGGCTTGGATGGTGGCGGGCATGTTCATCTACCTGCTCTACGGCCGTCATCACAGCGTCATGGCCCGCCAGAGACTGACCGAGCAAGCCGCCAGCGCCGGCTGCGAACCCCTGACGCCGTAGGGGGCAGCCGTTGAATCGTTGAGACTCGACAAGCTCCTCATCGTCTATCCGGGAGACCTGGCCTGGCCCGTGAGCGAGCGGATCATTGCATGTCCCATTCTCAAGGTGCGAGAATCGCCGGCGTAGACCCTTGCCGTCGATCGCTCTTGCAGATACCTTTGACTCGTGCTGCGTGAACGACAAATGGTATCCGCGTAAGGATGAGGACATGAGGCGATCCATCGTTTGTTGCGCGATGCTGCTGGTGTCGAGCGTCGCCCTGGCGGCTAATGACGGCGCGGGCTCGGCGGTCAAGGTGAGTGACCCGGCGGCCACGGCCCAGACGCAGGCGCTTTACCGGAACCTGTACAAGGTTGCGCAGGAGGGCGTCCTGTTCGGGCATCAGGACACTCTGGCTTACGGCGTGGGCTGGAAGGGCGATCCGAATACCCTCGATAGCGACGCGCATCGGCTCTGCGGCAAGTTCCCCGCCGTCTTCGGCTGGGACATCGGCCACATCGGCACGCCACGCAATATCGACGGCGTCCCCTTCGAGAGCATGAAATCGTGGATCGGGAAAGCCTACGAGAAAGGCGGCGTCAGCACGGTAAGCTGGCACGCCCGGATCCCCGGCACGACCAAGAGCGCGTGGACAAAGCAGAACGTCGTCTCGCGCCTGCTGCCCGGCGGCGACATGCACGACACGTACAAGGCCACGCTGGACCAAGTGGCCGGGTTTTTCGCCGAGTTGAAGGGGCCCGGCGGTGAGCCGATCCCGGTCATCTTCCGCCCGTTCCACGAGCACACCGGCGACTGGTTCTGGTGGGGCGCGAAATGGTGCACGCCCCAGGAGTACAAGCAACTCTGGCGCTTCACCGTCGACTACCTGAGAAAGACCAAGGGCCTGCACAACCTGATCACCGCCTACTCGCCCGACCGATTCAAGGACCGCGAGCAGTACATGGAACGCTATCCCGGCGACGACATCATCGACATCCTGGGCCACGACAACTACGGTGCGTTCCGCTCGGCAGAGACGAAGGATGAGGCTCGCCAGGCGCTGGAGGCCGTGGTGGCGCTGGCCGAGGAGCACCACAAAATCGCCGCGATGACGGAGACCGGCGTCGGCCAGAACACTGCCAATGCGACCTGGTGGACCGACATCCTGCTGGAAGTCCTCAAGTCGAGCGTGGAGACAAAGAAGATCGCGTGGGTGCTCGTCTGGCGGAACGCCGGCCGGCGGCAGAACTATGCGGCGTTCCCCGATGCCCCCACCGCCGACAGCTTCAAGGTCTTCGAGCGCAACCCGCTCACGGTCTTTCTCGAAGACCTGCCCCCGATGTACAAGTAGGGAATACGGCCCGGCGATTGCCCTGCCAGGTCGGACTTCATCGAAACAGGTAGCGCAAGCGTCGCCACCTCGCGCCTGGAGACAGCTCGCGCCTCTTGCGGCACGAATTGTCATAACCGGCTGTATGACAACAGGTTAGGAAAACGCGAGATCGGCCGTCCCGGGAGACATCGATGGACTCGCGGCGACGGCGTCTTAGCCTTGGACATCGGGGCTCGGCGTCCCAGCCGGGCGAAGCCAGCACGGAGAGGGCTTCGCGACGCAAGGGCTGGACGCCCTCGCCACGCGGGCTACGGGATGAATCCCGGTGCGGCTTACCCCTTGCTGCCATCCCCCGTCCCCCCGTTCAGGCGATCCCGGCCGAGGGCGGGGCCGATAAGGGGCACTGTTTCTCTACCTTGAAGGTCTTTTTATTGGGCCGTCCCATAAAAGGGTAAAGTTTTCTCGACGTGCCTGCCGAAAAACAAGATGTGACAGGCAATTCGCGTGAATCAGTGCTGATAAGCAGGTTTTTTGAGCCTGCAAGGGTTGGGGAGTCGCCATCGGACGGCGACCGATTTCGGGCTCGTGAATGGAGACAAACATGAGAACAGTCGCGATCGTGAACCAGAAAGGTGGCTGTGGCAAGACCACGGTGTCCATCAATCTTGCCAGCGCGTTAGCAGACCTTGGCAAGCGTGTGCTGCTGGTGGATATGGACCCGCAGTCGCACTGTGCAGTGGGCCTGGCGGTGCCGGAGGAGCAGATCGAGCAGAGCATTTATGACGTACTGATCAGCAAGAGCCGCGGCGAGCCGATGCGCCTGACCGAGATCCTGTGGCAGATCGGCGAGCGGCTAGAGCTGGCGCCGGCGAGCATCGACCTGTCGGCGTTCGAGCAGCAGATGGCCGGCATTCCCGATCGCGAGTGCTCCCTGAAGAACGTGCTGGTGGATGTCGACGGCGAGTACGATTTCATCGTGGTGGACTGCCCGCCGGCGGTGAGCCTTCTGACGTTCAACGCGTTGCGCGCCGCGACCGACGTGGTGGTGCCGGTCGAGACCGGGTACTTCGCGCTGCACGGCCTGAGCAAGCAACTGGAGACGCTGAGCATCCTGTGCAAACGCTGCCAGCAGGAAGTCTCCGTGCGCGTCCTGGCCAGCATGTACGACATCCGCACGAAGATGGCCCGCGAGATCCTCGCGGAACTCCGCTCCCACTTCGCCGACCGCATGTTCAAGACCGTGGTGAACTTCAATACGCGAATCAAAGAGGCGGCCAGCTTCGGCCAGCCCATCAGTGAATACGACCCCGCCAGCAAAGGCCAGCAGGATTTCAAGTCCCTCGCGCAGGAAGTGATCGGCGCCGCGGAGCATCCGCAAGTCAAGAGCAAGCGCCTCGTGGACTCGCTGGCCGATCAGCTCGAATCCATCGGCGCCAGTGCCACCGAGCTGCTCAAGAGCGGCAAGCCCTCGGTCGTGGCGGAGCCGCCCAAGCGGGTCGAGCCGATGCCGGTCAACGTGGGCGGCGAGCCGCACAAGGTAGCGCCGGCGCCGATCCCGGTGATCCCGGTGGCGAGCCCTGCGCCGTCGGCCCCTGCGCCCGTAGCCGCGGCCGTCGCACCGGCGGTCACGCCCGGAGGCGCGGCGGCGCTGACCGCGTCGGCCGCACGCGTCGAGCCGTCGGTCCAGGCCCCGCCCAGGCCGGCCGCGACGATTGACGAGAAGCTCTCCGACTATTACGGCGTCAACCAAATCCAGGACGCGGTGGTCTTCGTAACGCTCTACCCGCGTGCCAAGAGCGTCGAGATCGCCGGCGACTTCAACAACTGGCAGCCGGCGAAGACGCCCATGATCCGCGTCGGCGACAGCGGCGTCTGGCAGATCAAAATGAAGCTCAACCAGGGAACCTACCGCTACCGACTCGTCGTCGACGGCCAGTGGCAGCAGGACCCCTACAACGAGCGAACCGAACTCAACCCCTACGGCGAATACAACTCGATCGTCGACGTGCACTGACCACACGCCGGCCCTCGGGCGCCATAGCCCGAATTGACTTTCGCAGGCTGCAGAGATTCCCCCCTCCCCTCTGCAGCCTGTTTGCTTCTCGGCTCTCGACGTGCACGTCACTGCGGTAGGCTGGTTTCTCTCTCTCGCTGGGTGCCGACAGGAGTAAGAGATTGACCGGCTACGACCCGAAATCCAACGTCCGAACGACTTCATCGACCCCCTTCTCAAGAATGATGAGCGCATTGGTTCGGAGGATGGGCGTCAGCCCATGTGGAGGATTCTGAAGGCACAAGACTGCTGAAAAGGGAACTACCCGTCTTGGCCGGACTCGCTGGTGGTTTGCCCGTGTCTCAGTGCTCGCCGAATCCTCCTCGGGTTGCGACGAAGATCCAATACTCTCCAGACCACGACTGTGGTTTCCTCTTCAACCTCGTAATAGATGGCGTAGGGAAACCTCTTGGAGAGCATGCGATGATAGCCAAAAACGGTCGGGTGGATTCCGGCGTACAGCATCAGAGAATCGATGTCGGAGAACAGGGAGTTGAAGAAGTACTCTCCCAATCCTTCACCCTGCTTCTCGTAAAACAGGCGACTCTCGTACAGGTCCTCCATCGCCGAAGAGAGCAGCTTGATTCTCACTCGAATCGCTTCCTTAGTTCCTTCTTCGCTTTGCGCCAGTCCACGACGCTCTCCTGGCCCGACTTGCGGCGACGGTCGGTCTCGTCGAGAGCCTCACGATGCCAATCGGGCGATTCGAGCTGGTCCGCGTCCCTCGACAGGTCCTCCCAGATGGCCTCCATTACCTTCAACTTCTCTTCTCGCGAGAGATGTCCGATCTCTATGCTCTTTGGTGTCATCCGAAATCCTGTCAACTGCTGACTTCAGCCTAACATTCGTTCGGGCATCTGTCAATCACCATGGCGGGAAACAACGCGGTGGCAGCGGCGAAGCTTTCGGCTTGCCGCCGCCACCTTTGTTTGTGACGAACTATGAAGAACGCATCTCTGGATGCGCGTTCGTCGCGTTACTGCTTGACCACCCGGATGTCATCGACGTAGAGGGTGCCGGCGCCGCCTGCCTTGGGGCTGTTGCGGTTGCCGACGCCGATGAACATCTTCTTGACCGCAGCCGCGTTCACGCCGGCGAGCTGGCTCAGCGGGATCTTCCACTCAAGCCACTCGGTCGACTTGGACGCGTTGGCATCGGTGTGGGTGACCACGGCCGTGTGGCTGGCGCTGTCCTGGAACGCGACGTACAGCGGGTCAGCGGTGTTTTCCGCCGCACCGCGGATGAACAGGACGAGCGTATTGACGCCGTTGACGGTCCAGTCCTGCGGGCTCGACCAGGTGCGCTCCGTCTCCGAGTAGTACGGCGCGAACCCGTTGTCGTAGCTCATCGGCATCCCCTGGCGACCGCCGTGGATGATCGTCAGCTCGACCCACGGTGCGCCGTCGGTCCCGACGAGGGCCCCGGAGCCATTGCCGGCCAGTCCCGGCTCGGGCAGGGTGTACCCGCCGCCGTCGATCCAGGTCTGGAAGATACGCTGGAAGCTGGCCCAGTCGTCATTGTAGCTTTCGAAGTCGTCCACAATGATGAAGTTGGCCGTGGTGAAGCTCCACACGCCGCCCTTCCACGGGCTCTCCGGATTGGCGGCGTTGACCTCATCAACTCGCCAGTAGTAGGTCTTGCCCCACTCGAGCGGTCCGGGATCGAAGCTGGTGGCGTCGAGCGCCTGCTGGCCGCGATAGATATCCGTCGTTGTCGTGTCCGCATCTGCGACGGCGTTGGCGTCCGTGCCGAAGTACACGTCATGCAGAGCGGCTTGCTCCCCGGCCGTCCACCGGAGAACCGAGGTCTGCGGCACATCGACAGCGCCGATCGGCGGGTAGGGACTCCTGGCCCGTCGCGGCAGGGAGAACGCGCCCTGCGGAATGACCTGCTTGGGCTGATAGGGAGTCAGCCAGTACGGCGTGCTCCAGTACAGGATCGCACGCGCATCGCCGGAATTCTCATAGTACTCCATGACCACAGTGTACTTCTGGCCCGCGACAAGATGGAGCGTCCCGATCCATTCGACGCCGGACTGCTGCCCAAATTTGTCAAAGAGCAGTTGGTCGTTGACCCGCAGGCGGACGCAATCATCGCAGTTCGTGGTGAAGGTCCAGTCCGACGTGAACGGCACCTCCAGCTCGCCGGTCCACCGGGCGGAGAAGCTGTCGGCGGGGACCAACGGGTCCGGCGAGCCGGTGCCCCAGTTGAAGTTGATTCCAGGGTCGGTACGTGTCAGCACCAGGGTCGTCAGGTCCGTGCCCTTGTAGTACTCTCCTTTGACGCCGCTGTCAGCACGGCGAGTCATGAAGCTCCAGACGTTGCCTTTGTGCGTCGTTGAGCCGTCGAACTCATCGACTCTCCAGTAATACACCTTCTCAAAATCAAGAGCACCTTCGGGATCGTAGGTTGTCTCTACCTGGGGGTACGCGTCGGCAGCACTATTCACATCGTCGAAATTGTCGCCGAAGTACACGTAGTGCATGATCGCACGGGAACCTGGGCTCCAGCCAAGGGTGGCATTGGGGTCGACCCATTGGCCGCCGTCAGACGGGTCAGGGTCCCAGGCAGTCGAGGGGCGAAGCAAGAAGCTCCAGACATCACCCTTCCACGGACTATCGGGGTTGGCTGGATCCACGCCGTCGATCCGCCAGTAGTAGGTCTTGCCCCAGACCAGACCGGTGACAGCGAACTTGGCCTCCGCCTGATTGCCTTTGAACGTGTCGCCGGTGCCATTGTTCACATCGTCGAAATTCGTGCCCAGGTACACATCGCTGGAAGCCGCGGAGACGCCCGGCACCCACTGAAGGTTCGCCCAGGTCGTTTCCAGCTCCGCGCCGTTGACCGGGCTGGGATGGGTGGCTTTCTCGGAAGGCAGACCCTCCGCGTCAGCCAGAGCACCGATCTCATCCTGCGACAGCGCCCTCGTGAACAGGTAGAGCTCGTCCATGATGCCGGTGAACGGCCTGGCGTTGTCGATATTGTACCCCACGCGAGCACCCGTCCCCCAATCGGCTATACGTTGGCCGGTAGGTACTGTTACCGATCCATTTGCAGGCACTACGCCACCGATATACAGGGTCATCTTGCCGGTCACACTGTCGTATGTTCCTGCATAATGGATCCATTCATCCCACCCATGTGTGCCTACCCCATTCATGTTGTAGATTGTAACGGAACCCGGACTGCGGAGGAGCCATCGGAAGGTGCCGTTGTCATTGATCTGGGGGTGAACGACCCACGTGTTGTCAGATCCCCGGCAACTGAGTATGGCGTGATCCTTGCCGGTCTTGCGGCACTTCACCCAGGCGGCAAGTGTAATGGCAGACCGAGGAATGTCCTCAGCGGGATAATGCGGGCTGTCCAGATCGAGATAACTGTATCCGGTCGGCCCCCACTCGCCCAGAAACTCGGCGGCTCCAAACCACTTGATGCCGCTGGGAACTCCGGAGACGTCCCCACAGACGGTGCCGCTGTGGCCTTTGCCCGATTCGTCAAGAACGATCGCACCGACGCTGTCGTAGGAGTAGTAGATCACCAGATTCGGGTCCCTGGGGATGTCGGCAGAAGCGTTCGTCGCCAGGCCCAGCAAAAGAACGAGAGAGACCAAATAAACCAAGTGCTTGCACATACTCGTCCTCCATTCAAAAACAACTCAACATTGCGAACCTCGTGCTTTGACTACACGTCGAAAACAAAACAACCTTCAACTCTGAATGCTGACTCCCGGTTCCTGAGTTCCCGTGAGCCTTTCAGGACTCGACTCTACCTCCTTCCTTCCAAAGCGTCATCCGCACTATTCCTCGAAACAGAGACATCACGACGGCGAACCACGATCAGCAGCGCGTGTTCGTCACGTCACTGGACTTTGATCACTCGGATATCGTCAATGTAAAGACTTCCGGAACCGCCGGCGTTGGGCGTGTTGCGGTTGCCGACGCCGATGAACATCTTCTTGACCGTGGCGGCGTTCACGCCGGTGAGCTGGCTCAGCGGGATCTTCCACTCGAGCCACCGGGTCGTCTTCACGGCCGCCGCGTCCGGATGGTTGACCGCCGCCACGTGGCCGGCGTTGTCCTGGACCGCGACGTACAGCGTGTCGGCGCCATTGCTGCCGGCGCCGCGAACGAACAGCACGAGCGTATTGGTGCCATTGACGGTCCAGTTCTGCGGGCTCGACCACGTCCGCTCGGCTTCCGAGTAGTACGGCGCGCCCACGTTGTTGTAGTCCATCGGCATGGCCTGGAAGCCCGAGTGGACGATCTGCTGCTCGGCGAACGGCGCCTGCATGTATCCGACCATGGCGTTCGTGCCGTTGCCGGCAACCTCCACGGGGTCCGTGTATCCGAACCCGTCGAGCCACGTCTGGAAGATCCGCTCGCCGACCTCGTCGGTGTAGGTCTCGAAATCATCGACGACGAGGAAGCCGGCGGTGGTGAAGCTCCAGAGGCAGCCTTTCCAGGGACTATCCGCGCTGGCGCCGTTGACCTCGTCCACCCTCCAGTAGTAGGTCTTGCCCCATTCCAGGGCGCCCGGATTGTATGTCGGGTCATCCGCCGCCTGTCGGGCCGCAGGCGCGGTCGCAGCGGCCACGGCGTCCTGGTCATCGCCGAAGTAGACCTCGTGCGAGACGGCCGGCTCGCCACCGATCCAGCGAAGCGTCATCGTCTGAGGCGTGTCCACAGCGCCGTTGGCCGGGTATGGACCGGCGGCGCGGACCGGCAGTTGGAGCCAGCCCTGCGGCAGGATCTGGCGAGGCAGCGTCGGGCTCTCCCAGGACAACTGCGCCACGGCCCCGCCGCTGTTCTCATACCATTCCATGCGAATCGAGTACACCTGTCCCGCCACGAGATTGACCGTGGCGGTGTTGTCGGCGGTGCCATGATCGGTCCAGTTGTCGATCACCAGACGGCCGTCGAACCAGAGGCGTACCCCGTCGTCGCTGGTGGTGATGAGCGTGTAGGTCTCGGTGAATGGCGCCTCGACGTTGGCCGTCCAGCGGGCGGACAGGGTATCGCTGAGCCCGGCAGCGACTTCGCCGGTCGAGTCGACGTTGATCGTGCCTTCGATCCGGGTCAGCACCGCAGCGCCGGCCAGCGACATGTTGGCGAAGTACCGGGCCTTGGCGCCGCCGCCGGTTCCCCGCGTAGTGAAGCTCCAGACCTGCCCTTTGTGCGCGATGCCCGGCGGGAACGCGAACTCGTCCACTCGCCAGTAGTAGGTCGTGTCCAGGGCGAGCGTGCCGAGGTCGAAGGTGGGACTGGGACACATAATCCCCACCTCCTCCGTCGCGTCGTTGACTTCATCGAAGCTCTGGCCGGTGTAGATCGTGCTGAAGATGCTGTTCAGGCCCATCTCCCAGCTCAGGTCCTGGTTCGGATCGACGCACTTCATTCCATCGGGCGGGAAGGGCTTCGTGGCAATCAGGGGTCGAACCATGAAGCTCCAGACCACCCCTTTTACCGTCCCATCGGGGGTGATCTCATCGACGCGCCAGTAGTAGGTCGTGCCGGCGACCAGAGTCTTGACGGGACTGCTGGCGGTGCCGACCGCCTGCTGCGTTTTCGTCAGCCTGCCGATGAACACCGGCGTGTCCGCCGTCGTGGCCGCGCTGACCTGGTCGAAGCTGTCCCCGAAGTATAGCTCGTGAGCGGTCGCCTTCTCGCCGGGCTGCCACTTGAGGATCGTCGTCGTCACGTTGAGCACCTCGCCGTCGCGAGGCGTGGGGCCGTAAGCCGTCAGGAGCGGCTCGATGGCCATCACCGTTCGAATGTCTGTCGGCGTGAGCGCGTGGTTGTACATCCGGACATCGTCGATCGCGCCGAGCCAATCGCAGCCCCACCCGTCCGAACCGATGAGAACCGGGGTGTTGCTGCTGACAATCTGTCCCATGGTGGTTGAATCGGTCTGCTCTCCATTGAGATAGCATTTCACCGTCTTGCCGTCATGCGAGCAGGCGACGTGACACCATTCATTGCGCACCAGGTTCCTGTCGGCGTGGACCCAAACGCTGCCACCGCTCGTATTGAACTGGAATCCCATGAACGGCTTGGAACTGCCCCATCCATACCGGCACTGCCAACTCCAGCCGGGGTCCAGCGCCTTGGCCATCGGCGCCGTCTCCCCGCCGGCAGTGCCCTTGGCCTCCGGATTGTCGGCACCGGGCTTCATCCACAGAGCGATGGAGATCGGCCCCGGTACGTCCAAGCTGGCCTTGCTGCCGCAGTTGATGTAGTCCCCACCGCCACCGACACGGCCCAAGCCG
This sequence comes from Sedimentisphaerales bacterium, assembly GCA_016928975.1. The sequence continues at coordinate 38,099 of JAFGJR010000041.1, forward strand.
TGGAACTCCAGCGCGGTCCCGTTGACACCAGGGACCCAGGTGGGCTTGTTCACAAACGTCCCGTCGTTGCCCTTGCCGGAGGAGTCGAGCGCCTTGGTGCCCCCACCCTCATCCAGCTTCCAGTGACCCACGAGTTCCCCCAGGGCCTCCCCGGCTGCGATCAGCACGACCAGGGACAGTGCCAGCAGAAATCTCTTACTCATACTTCCTCCTTCCAAGAAATGAACCTCGCTGTTTGAGCGATACGGAACTGTGTGCGCAGTGGGCAGACTCCCCGCCCCGAGCTGCCGTCCGGGCGCCAGGTGATTCCGTGTATGACAGTCCACAAGCACCTCCCCTCACGTGGGAGTGGGTTTGAAGGCCACCCTACACATCGCCCTTGATCCGAGGCCCTGCACACGCTGGTCATGACATGCCAGGGCCCTATCGTAGGCCGTGCCGACAAAGCAATTCCGGTTCCATGAAGGCTTCAAGACGCTCACCGGGATGTCAAGGCACACGCCGCATGTTTGCCACGTATAGTTGTACCAATTCGCCCTCGTCTCTGCAAGGACAATTCCGACAAAACCATGAGGCCGGTTGCCCGCGCGCCAGTCCCGGCGGGCATGACGAAGAAACCGGCGATTGTTGCATGATTCCTCCGGCCGCAATTGTATAATCAGGGTACGGGCCGCGGGCGGAGTTCTCGAACGTCCCGCTGTACTGGAGCACGCCGGGCGCCGTCGGCAAGAAGCAGGACTATCTGCCCACGGCCTTCGCCGAGGCCCGCTACGTCATCAACTTCGCTATCCTCAAGGGCCACTCCTCCGGCGTGACCCTGTGTGCGAAGAACCTCTACGGCTCGCTGATCCGGATGCCGAGCGGCTACCTGCGGCCCGACCTGCCACGCCTGCCCACGCAAGGCAACCATCCCGGCTACTACGACATGCACCTGAGCCTGCCCAACGTCGGCTGGAGTCCCGGCACCGCTCAATACCGGGCGCTGGTGGACCTGATGGGCCACCATGAGCTTGGGGGCAAGACCCTGCTGTACCTGATCGACGGCCTGTTCGCAGGCTACTACTGGGATTCGCATCCGTACAAGTGGAACTCATTTCCCTTCAACGGCGACTGGCCTTCGAGCCTGCTCGCCTCGCAAGACCCGGTAGCTATCGATTCCGTCGGTTACGATTTCGTCAATACCGAGTGGCCCGACGTCGTCCGCTACGGCCACGCCCCGAGCCCCAAGTACGACCTGCAAGGTGGCGCCGAGGACTACCTGCATGAGGCCGCTCTGGCGAACGACCCCTGCTCCGGCACATTCTACGACCCCGACCATGCCACCAGAGCCCGCCGCCTCGAAAGCCTGGGCGTCCATGAGCACTGGAACAACCCCATCGACAAGCAGTACTCCCGGAACCTCCACACCGGCGACGGCATCGAGCTGATCCTCCTGCATAGTGACGCCATCGAAGGGGACATCGACAGCGACGGCGATGTGGATGCCGACGACCTGTCCGCCCTGTGCGCCCGATGGCTGACAGTCCCCGATCCAAACAGAGTGGATGCTGACCTGAATGCCGACTCGGCGGTGGACCTGAGAGACTTCGCGATCTTCGCCGGCCAGTGGCACCGCACCACCACCCAGCGCCGCCCCTTAGAGCGCTGACGAATCATATTGCGCGCGGAGACGCAGGGACGCAGAGGTGTAGGACGGGCCGTGCTGTCCTATGTCACCCCCGCGAAGCTTGTCCTCGACCTCTGATCGGGGAGCGGGGGTCCAGGAGCGCCGCGGATAACACTGGATTCCCGCCTGCGCGGGAATGACATACGGGGCAGGGGGGCTTCACCGGTGGTTTCCTTTCGCGAAATGCCTGAAATCCTGACGAATCCGCGTCACATCAGCCCCGCTCGGCAGACATTGAAGTGAAAAGGGTGAAAATCGGGTGAAATACTGCTTTACAGTCGCTCGCGAGATACAATGAAGTCGAGTTGGCAGGGAGAACCGATGAGAGGCACAGGCACATCGCGAGAAGCCTTTCGGGCCCGCGCCCATCCGGGGAGCGTCTGTACCCCAACCATCCACCATCCGTCATCAATGATCAATCGAAGCGCCTTCACCCTGATCGAGCTGCTGGTGGTGATCTCGATTGTCGCTCTGCTGATGGCGATTCTCATGCCGTGCTTGCAGAAGGTTCGCAGGCAGGCCAAGGCCGTGGGCTGCCAGGCGAATCTTCGCCAGTGGGGCATCCGCGGGGCGGCGTACGCGGCGGACCACGACGGTCGGCTTGTAGACCGGTGCCCGCACGATCCACTGAGCAGCGGGCCACTCGAAGCCGGGTTCTGGAATGACTCATGGTTTGGGCTGCTGAACTACGATGGGAAGGAACCCGACCGTTACAGCGCCCGGGGACTGAAAGGGGTGGTCCTTTGCTGCATGGCCACCAAGATCCCCGAGAGCTATCCCGAGCGGGGTGCGTCGATGGGCGGGACCTTCCAGGCCTGGGGCTATACCGGCAGGGTCGCCGCGCCGGGATTCCTCACGCCCGTGCCGCGCCCGTGGTATGGCAGCTACGGCGCAAATGGATGGATCAGCCCCCACGGGCTCATGGAATCGGCCAAAGCATGGTGCTGGACGAATACCAACGACAGGAACACAGGCAGCGCCCCGATGATGCTGGATTGCACGTTCTGGGTCGGTGGGCCGTTCAGCGAGTATCATCCGCCCCCGGACCATGACGCCCTACCGACTGGCCTGGCTGTAAGCGACGGACCCGCGTATTTCTGCATGAACCGCCACGACGGCGGGATCAATGCGTTGTTCCTTGACTGGTCGGTTCACAAGGTGGGTCTCAAGGAACTCTGGACGCTCAAATGGCACAAGAAATTCAGTACCGCCGGACCCTGGACCAAAGCCGGCGGCGTCAAGCCGGAGGATTGGCCCGCGTGGATGCGCCGGTTCAAGGACTATTGACGTGAACCAGCCGCCCCGACATGTCATTCCCGCGAAGGCGGGAATCCAGGAATCATGGAAGTGAAGTGCTACTATGTGTACATCCTGGCCAACAAGAGGAATGGGACACTGTACGTCGGCGTGACCGGCAACCTGCGGCAGCGAGTATGTCAGCACAAGGAGGGTATGGTTCCAGGCTTCACCCGGCGCTATGGAGTGCACAGACTGATTTACTTCGAGACCTTCTGCCGAATCGGGGACGCCTTGACTGCGGAGAAACGACTCAAGAAGTGGAACCGTCAGTGGAAGATTCGGCTCATTGAAGAGCACAATCCCCAGTGGAAGGACTTGTGCGAGGACGAGGCCCAAGAGACTGGACCCCCGCCTGCGCGGGGGTGACATGACGGCATCCAGTCTGTCGGACGCCTCATCATGGCGCCCGGCTCGTGTCGGACTTCGATATTCGAGCTTCCGGCGTCACTGGGCGGGGAAGAGGCGGACGAGGACCACGCCGTGGCGGGGGATGGGGGCCTGGAAGCTGCTCTCGAATGTGCCCAGGTCCTTCTGCCGCCAGAGGTCGCGGACGCGGACCTTGCCCTTGACGTTCAGGTCAGTGAACTTGGCCGTCACGGGCTTCTCCACCTCATCGCGATTGAACAGACCCACGGCGGTGGAGCCGTCTTCCATCCGCTTGGCCCAGACTTCCAGCTCGCCGTCCCTGGCGATCCGCGTCGCCTGCTCGCCGAGCGGGTCCTGGTTGACCTCCAGCACCTCGTCGTTCGTCAACAGGTTCAGGGTGAACTCGTCGAGCTGCTTGAGGTCGCAGCCGATCAGCAGCGGCGAGCACAGCAGGCACCACAGGCTGATGTGCGTGTACTGCTCGTTGGGCGTCAGGTGCGTGTCGTGCAGGGTGGGACCCCAGCCGACCTTGCCGACGACCAGCATATCCGGGTCGTTCCAGTGCCCCGGCCCGGCGTACTGCGCTTTGTCCGCCTGGGCGAACCCGATGCCGCTCATGCTGCCCCAGGAGTCGGCGATGTCGCCGGTGGTCCGCCAGCAGTTGCCGCCGACCTCGGCGCCCCATTTCCAGACGTCGCCCATCCCGTACTGGCAGAGGCTGTAGACAATGTCACGATCCACGCGCTCCAGGCACAGGTGCATGAGCACGTACGGGTCTTTCATCTGCTGGAGGTTGGGACGACGGACGATGGACCCGTAGCCGCACCAGTCGTACTTGAGGTAGTCGAATCCCCAGTCGGCGAAGCGGAAGGCGTCGAGCTGCTCGTGCTGCCAGCTCCCTTCGTACCGTTGGCAGGTCCACGGGCCCGGCGAGATGTAGAGGCCCGCTTTGAGGCCCAGCCCGTGGACGTAGTCGGTCAGGGCCTTCATGTCCGGGAACCGGTCGTTGGTGAGGATGCGGCCGCACTCGTCGCGGGTGGGACCGCCCACGATCGGGTCGTCCGAGTCGCGTTTGACCATCCAGCAATCGTCGACGTTGATGTACTGCCAGCCGTGATTGGCCAGGCCGCTGGCCATCATCGCGTCGGACGCCTCGCGGATCTTCTGCTCGTCGACCGCGCAGCCCCAGCAGTTCCAGCTATTCCAGCCCAGCGGCGGCGTCAATGCAATGGTGTCGCCGACGACCAGGCGCAGAGGCCGCGTGGCCTTGCCGAGCGAGTTGCTTGCGATCAGCGTGATCTTGTACTCGCCGCGCTGGCGAATCTTGCCGGTGATCTGACCGGTGGCGGGATCGAGGGACAGTCCTTGCGGCAAACCCTCGGCGGCGAACTGCATTGGTCGTTGTCCCGTGGCGGCAATGGTGTACAGCACTGGCGAGCCCGGCCGGACGCCGAAGACCGTCGCACTATTGATGCGAGGCTGCGGCCCAGGCTTCGGCGTGAGGATCACCGCCTCTTCCTTCGGCGCGTCGAGGGTCTTGGGTTGGGCGCCGACGACCTCAAACGCCGCGTCGGCCCAGTCCGCGTGATCGTAGTTGATGCCGTCCGGGCCGCCGTTGACGGTCAGCACGAGCATCTGAACGCTGGAGATATCGATGTCCACCCGCTTGGGTTTGCTGCCGCGTCGGATGACGCCGCTTGTGTAGAGCTGCTTGCCGTCGCCAAGGACTCGGAACTCCACAGTGCCGTCCTGAGTGACTTCGTCATCGACGCCCACGGATGCGGTGAACCTGCGGCTGCCGCCGTCGAGCTGGACGTAGAGGATGCTGTCGGCGTGCGTGCCGAGGCCCTTCTTGAACGTCTCGCCCGCGATGCGCAGTGGGTTTCCGTCTACGGACAGGTCCTTTCGCGGCGAGCCCCAGCCCTGCTGGGTCCTGCTGACGTCGAGATCCGAAAGCCAAACCGTCTTGCCTCCCGAGGCATTTGCGGCCCCGGCGACAGCACAGCAGAACGTCGTCGACGTGACAATGCACAGAATCACCACCAGCCAGCAGCTTTTCATCGAAGATCCTTTCAAAATCGATACACGTCCCGACGCCAGCATACCCCACTTCTTGATCGCTCATCAAGTCCCTTCTCCCGTGACCTGCTCCGGCATCGCCGGGACAATGTCCCTTGCCGGGCGGGGCTGCAGAACGATGATGCGGAGTACTGGCTCAAGTTCGTCAAGACGTTCGGCGCCAGCTCGCCGATGATTGTCGTGCTGAGAGTTCGCTGGGGGAGAAGAACATCTTGACCTCACGGCCTCCTGAGAGGAGCAAAAAAATCTTCACAAAGCGAAGCAATTTCACTTGACGCAGAGTACTCTGTGGCATAGAGTACATGCGTAGCCGTGAGTGAGGTGCTATTTCTCGCAGGCTCCAAGTCCTGTGGGATTCAGAGTAGGAGAACTCATCATGGAGCTGTCTGAACAAGAGGCTCGCGAGTCGCTGAGTTTGATCCAGGATGCGACGGCGCGGACGCGAAAGGTCGTGGCGGCAGGCTATGCAAGCGATCTGCTGATCCTGTGGGGCCTCATCTACATGGCAGGGTTCACCGCCGTGTACTTTGCGCCACGGCAGGGTGGGATCCTGTTCGCCGTTCTTGATGGCGTGGGGCTGCTCGGGACCCTCTTCATCGCGTGGCGAGCCTGGCCGACTCATGGCTCTCTGCGCGGCGCAAGCACCAGCCGAGTCGTTCGGGGCATCTTTCTCTTCTGGCTGATCCTTTTCGCCTACGCCGGCCTTTGGCTGTTGATGTTGCGTCCGATGGCCGGCATGCAGGTCGGCGCCCTGCTTGTGACGGTGGCCATGCTCGGCTATATCGTCACCGGGCTATGGACGGCCAGTACGTTCCTGGTCTGGCTGGGCTTGGCCGTGACCGCCCTGACGCTGTTCGGCTTCTACGTGATCCCCGGCTATTTCAATCTCTGGATGGCGCCGACGGGCGGCGGCGCCCTGCTGGGCACCGGGCTCTATGTCCGCATTCGCTGGAGGTGACCGTGGCACAGCTCGATGGCATCATCCACCAGCCGGTGCGGTTGCAGATCATGGCGTCGCTGGCTGCCCTCGATCCGGGCGAGCAGGTCGAATTCGTCTACCTGCGCAAGCTCCTGAAGGTCACGGACGGCAATCTCGGCGCCCATCTGACTAAGCTCGAAGAGGCCGGATACGTGAAGCTCGAAAAGACCTTCGTCGATCGCAAGCCGCGGACATTCATCCGTGCCACGGGAAAAGGCCGTGACGCCTTCACCGATCACGTCGCGGCCCTCGAGGAAATACTCCGGCCCCCACGGCCGCCGAAGTAATACGGGTTACGCCTGGGTCTCTCATAGCCCATCCGCCTCGGGTGGCATCGGCAAAGCCTTTGGCCTTGCCGACGGCGGATGGGCAAACCATCGGCAAGCTGCGCTTGCCGATGCCACCCGGAAATATGAGATACCCGATTGTCTGCGCTGGTGCTCTGCGCGCTGTGGGGTGCGATTGATAGAGACAACGAAAGCGCTTGTCGTTGGCGTGGAAAGTCTAACCTCATTTTCAACCTGATGAAAGGAAAAGTCATGACCAGAACAAAGTGTTGTGCGGTTGCCGGGGCCCTGGCTCTGACCGCCGTGATTGCAGGCGGCCTGTGGGCGGCGGCGAACCCTGCGGAGCCGTCTTTTGAGGTCCGCAAGACCGCTGAATCCGTGGTCCTGTACACGATCCACCGGGGGCCGTTCGACCAGGTGGGCGCGACCATCCGGGAACTCATGACAATGGCGGCCCCGAAAGGCTTGATTCCGAGAGGGCCCATCTCCTTCATGTACCTGACGAACCCGGAGCTGACTCCCAGCGCCCACTGGCTCACGGAGATCCGAATCCCGGTCGGCGAGGATGCCCTGAGACTGTCGGGCACGCTGGGCAAGCTCACCGACGTCAAGAAGCTCGCCCCAATTGATGTCGTGGTGGGGACCAAGTCCGAGGGAATGGCCGATCCGGGGCCGGTCTATCACAAGTTGTACCCCTGGCTGCTGGCCAACAGCTACGTCCCTATCGAGGGGCCACGCGAAGTGTTCCTGACGAACGCCGAGACGAGCGACTACTCGAAGATGAGAACGGAGATCATGGTCCCTGTCCGGCCGGTGGCCACGGAGAAGTGACAGTACGCGGACGCGGGGTCATCGTGTCCAACGGTGACCCAGGCTCCCAGCGCCCATCAAGGCTTTTCCCACGAATCGCACACGGGCCCGCAAGGGTGGCGTGCGACCCTCCCTCGCGCCGAGGGGGGGCCCGTGGGGCAGCCAGAATCTGCCGCCGGACACCGGGCGCCACCAGAGGCTGATCGCGCGGTTTTTTCGTGCAAAAAAGGCTTGTTTTGACGGGGGCAGCGTTGTACAGTCTGGGTTTGGTCCGCACTATGGTTGAGCGGCAAGGATGAAATGCTGGGGCAAGAAAACCGAGGTACGTCATGAAGGTCAGCTTTAACCGTTCCGCGCTGGCGGAGGCGCTGGCTCTGGTGGGATCGGTGGTTCCGAGCCGGACGCCCAAACCGGTGCTCAAGTGTGTGCGAATCACGGCGTCGGGCAAGGAAGTCAGGATTTGCGCGACCGACCTGGAGGTCGGTCTGAACCACCTGATCTCTGAGGTCCAGGTCGAGCGCGACGGCGAGGTGGTGATCGAGGCGGACCGCCTGTCGGCGATCGTTCGGGAGAGCATGGACGATGTCCTGCTGTTCGATGCGGATGACACGACCTGCGAGATTCGGGGCGCCGACAGCCGCTTCAAGATCTATGGACAGGACCCCAAGCAGTATCCGACCGTGCGTTCGCTGGCGGAAGGAGAGGCGGACGTGCTCATCAGTCTGGAGCAGTTGCAGTTGGGCATCCAGCAGACGCTGTTCGCCACCGCCAAGGAAAGCAGCCGGTACGCGATCAATGGCGTGCTCTGGGAGGTCAAGAGCAAGAAGCTGCTCTTTGTGGCGACGGACGGCAGACGTCTGGCGCGCTGCCGGGTGGAGCTCGAAAAGGCGCCCACCAAGGAGTTCACAGAGCGAAAGATCATCGTTCCCTCCAAGACCATGGCGCTGCTGGAGAAGCTCGGCGCGCACGACAAGGAGAGCGTGGCGGTCAAGCTGGTCGAGAACCAGGTGCTCATACGATACGCCAACGTGGTCGTCAGCTCGAACCTCGTCGAGGGCAACTTCCCGAAGTACGAGGACATCATCCCCACGGACCACGACAAGAAGCTATCGCTGCCCACGCAGGCGGCGCTCAGTGCCGTTCGCCGGGCGGCGTTGCTGACCAGCGAAGAGTCGAAGGGTATCAAGCTGGCGGTGCAGAAAGATGCGTTGGTGTTTTCTGGAAGTTCGCCGGAGGCTGGTGCGGCCGAGATCAGTATGCCGATAGAGTATAAAGGCGCGGCCATCGAGGTCGGGTTCAACCCACAGTTTCTGAGCGATGTGCTTCGCGTGGTGCGGACACCCGAATTCGATCTGGAATTGGGCCAGCCGGACCGTCCCGGCGTGATCAAGAGCGGGACGGACTTTTTGTACGTCCTGATGCCGATCAATCTCGGCTGAGAGGCTGCGGCATCCGGGCGCCGGTGGAGCATGGGAGTCAAGGATGGGCGTGAACAAGAGCAGGGATGCGTGCAGGCTCGGCGAATTGCTGCCGGCGTTCGTGGACGCCCTGGGGCCGGTCCATGACCGGTTCGACTCGGTCGCCGACGCCTGGGAAGGGCTCTTGCCGGGCAATTTGCGCAGCCATTGCCGGGTCGGCAGCTTCACGGGCGGCTGCTTGAGAGTCCTTGCGGACGGCTCCAGCTATATCTGTGAGCTTCAGTTCAGCAAGGCGGATTTGCTGCGGGAATTGCAGCGTTTGTGCCCGGGGGCAAGGGTTCGCCGGATCGAGGTCTCGATGGCCCGTTGACCGAACGAGTTCGGGACGGCCAGCGTATGAGATAAATTGATATCCGCAGGCTCGGGGGGGGCCTTTCCGATGGTGAAGATAGGTGCATTGCGGCTATCTGTGTAGTGAGGAACAAGGCAATATTCCTGTTTGAGGGCCGGTATGGAGGCTCATAAATACGACGCCAGCAACATTAAGATTCTGGGCGGTGTAGAGGCCGTTCGCAAGCGCCCGGACATGTACATCGGCGACCGCGGGGTCGGCGGTCTTCACCACCTGGTCTATGAAGTCCTGGACAACTCGATCGACGAGGCGCTGGCCGGCGCCTGCGACAGCATCAGCGTTCGCATCCAGGCCGACGGGAGCTGTAGTGTGGAGGACAACGGTCGCGGCATCCCCGTCGAAATCCACAAAGAGGCCAAAGTCAGCGCCCTGGAGGTCGTCCTCACGACTCTGCACGCCGGCGGCAAGTTCGACTCGGACAGCTACAAGTGCGCCGGCGGCCTGCACGGCGTCGGCGTCAGTGTCGTCAACGCCCTCAGTGAATGGCTCGAGGTGGACGTCTATCGCGACGGCCAACACCACCACTTCGAATGCAAGCGCGGCAAACGCGGCGGGCCCGTCGAGGTCATCGGCACCACCAACAAGAGGGGAACCAAAGTCACCTTCAAGCCCGATGACGAGATCTTCGGCGACCTGGAATTCAACTACGAGACCCTCCTCAAGCGGATCCGCGAGCTGGCCTACCTCAATGCCGGCCTCAAGATCGCTTTCCGCGACGACCGGGTGGACAAGAAGGACACGTTCCAGTTCGACGAGGGCATCAAGGCATTCATCAAGCATCTCAACGAGGGCAAGACCCTCCTGCATAACGACGTTATTTATATGAAGAAGGACGACCCCGAGAGCAACATGAGCTGCGAGGTCGCCATGCAGTACAACGACAGCTACACCGACAACGTTCTGGTTTACGCCAACGACATCCGCAACATCGACGGCGGCACCCACCTGTCGGGCTTCAAGACCGCCTTGACGCGGACGATGAATTTCTACGCCCGGGCCAACAACCTGATCAAGGAAGGCCAGGCGACCACCGGGGATGACCTGCGCGAGGGCCTGACGGCGGTCGTCGCCGTGAAGCTGGCCAATCCGCACTTCGAGGCCCAGACCAAAGTCCGCCTGAGCAACCCGGAGGTCGGCAGCTTCGTGGAGACGGTCGTCAACGAGCAGCTCGGGCACTACCTTGAAGAGCATCCACCCGAGGCCAGGCGCATTCTGAACAAGGCGATCCAGGCGGCCGCGGCACGCGAAGCGGCCCGCAAGGCCCGCGAGCTCACCCGGCGCAAAGGCGCCCTCGGCAGCGCGAACCTGCCCGGCAAGCTCTGGGATTGCGCCAGCCGTGAGAAGCTGACGACCGAGATCTTCATCGTCGAGGGCGACTCCGCCGGCGGCTCTGCCAAGGCCGGACGCGACCGCAATATCCAGGCGATCCTCCCCCTCAAGGGCAAGATCCTCAACGTGGAGAAGGCCCGACTCGAAAAAATGCTGGCCCACGACGAGATTCGCACGATGATTAGCGCCCTGGGCACCGGCATCGGGACCGATGAATTCGACGTGGACAAGTGCCGCTACGGGAAGATCATCCTGATGACCGATGCCGACGTCGACGGCGCGCACATCCGCACGTTGCTCCTGACCTTCCTGTTCCGGCAGATGCGGCTTCTGTTCGACAGGAAGATGATCTACATCGCACAGCCGCCCCTCTATGAGGTTCGGACCAAAGGCAGAAAGAGCTCGGAGTACGTGCTCACCGAGCATGAGATGCGCCGGCGGATGATTGCCCGGGGCCTGGAAAGCACGGAGCTGCTGATTCGTGACGGGCGCAACGGCAAATCCGGCGCCAAGGGCAAAAAGCCGGACGGCGAGCGCAAGATCACGCTGGAAAAGCTCGAAGACTTGGTCAAGGCGCTGGCCGACATCGAGCGGACCATCAGCGTGCTGAACCGGCGAGGCATCCGCTTCGACGAGTTCATCAGGGATCACTACACCGGTGAGAAGCTGCCTCGCTACCTCATCCGCAACCAGGGCAGGGAGGAAGTGTTCTACGACACGGCCTCTTACGAGCGGCGGCTCGATGAGCTCGGCGGCTCCAAGAACGGCGGAAAGACCAACGGCGACGAAGAACCGCCCATTGTCGGCGAAGAGCTGCACGAGGTGGCCCGGATCGAGCAGATCAACCAGAAGCTTCAGGCCGACTTCTCGCTCGACCTGAACGACTTCCTGCTCAAGGCGGAGAAAACCGACTCCGGCGAGTCCGTCCCGACGAAGTTCGCGCTGGCCCATGGCGCCGACGTCTACGAGGTGGCCTCGCTCGGAGATGTCTGTCCGGCGATCCGTCAGATCGGCGGCAAGGGAATCGAGATCAAGAGGTTCAAAGGCCTCGGCGAGATGAACGCCGAACAGCTCTGGGAGACCACGATGAACCCGGCGACCCGGACGCTGCTCCACGTTCGCCTGGATGACGCGGGGGAGGCCGACCGGCTCTTCAGTGTGCTCATGGGCGATGATGTGGAAGGACGCCGGCGCTACATCCAGGAGCACGCGCTCGAAGTCCAGAACCTCGATATCTGACCTACGCGCCAAAAGGAAGAATCGGGCCGGCACCTCAGGAGCCGGCCCGTTGCGTTTTCACGGATCAGCGAGAGGGTGCCGCAGGCGACGGGGTCGAAGGGCTCTCCGGGGCCTGTGTCTCGGTCGCGGACCAGAGGGTCTGGACCTTGGAGGCGAATTGGTCCGCGGTCAGTTGGCCCGCCGCGAGGGCATCCACGTCCGCCTTGCCGACCCGCAGGACGAGGGTGGGCGCCGCACCGGGCAGGGGATTGCCTGCCCGTCCGGCGTTGGTCAGTGTCAGGCCGAGAGACAGACGCCGCGAGCCATAGAAGTCTTTCAGAGCCTTCTCCTGCGCCTTGCCCGTCAGGGGCCTGGTCTGGCTGGTGACGACGATCGTGATCTGGTCTTGCGGCCGGGTCCGAAGATTCGCCGCGTGCCGCAACGTCCGGATCACCGTCGCCTTGAGATTGTCCACCTTCTGTGCGTCGTACACTGGAGCCTCGTCGTCGCCGGAGCGGGGCTCCTCCTGACCTCGAAGCTCACTCCATGTCTGTGACCAGACGCGGTCGGTGGCTTCCTCCGGCTTCTCGTCCTGCTTCTGTTGAGAGCCCGGTACGAGAGGGAAGTCCACCTGGCAGAAGAAGACGGCGCCGTACCCATCGAGGTAAAGGCCCTGGGTGCGGCCCGCCTGCGTCCAGAAGCGGCCAAGAGAGTTGTTGCGGTCGAAGTAAATGGAGACTCCTGTCGAGCGTCTGCCGGGATACATCGCCTTGTCGAAGATGCGGCACATCACGGTCATGTCCTCCGTGATGGCGGCAAGCGCCTCGGGCTTGAGCGCCGGCGTGGGCACCACGAGCACCGTCTCGCCGGCCTGGTCCTCCAGGTCGCTGACCTGCTGCGCCTGATTGCCGGCCATCACTATGGACCTCGTGTGCCCAGAGCGGCCCTCGGTTGCCCCTGTGCCTTGCTGCTGTTGAGGGGACGGTGTTACGACCACGGTGCCGGTGGAGGATTGAGCGACGGCCTGGGTCACGCCGACAAGCAGGATCGCGGTCGATACGAGCGTTTTCATGTGTGTTCTCCTCGAAAGTCAGTAAGTCACGATTTGTAGGCGCTGCTCAAACTGCTGTTGGCTGAGCTGCCCCTTGGCATACTGGTCCACGTCGGCCTTGGTCGCGCGGATCGTCATCACGGTCTTGCCGGGATTCGTTGCCCCGGGCGCTCGCACGACCAGAGCGAGCCAGTCGGTGGGCTCGAGGCCCCGGATGTTCGTGGCGTGCTTCATGGTTGCGATCAACTGGGTCCTGAGGGCATCCACGCGATCGCGGCTGTAGGGCTCCGGGGGTTCGCCGCCGTTCTGCGGCAGGACCACGTCGCTCTGGGGCTCAAGGAGGTCGCGTTTTGTCTGAGCCCATACGGGGTCCTCCGGCTGATCGGCCTGCCGGTCCTGCGGCGTCGCAGGCGGGGGCAGCAGGGGGAAATCGACCTGGAGGAAGAACACCGCGCCATAGCCGCCGAGGTACATGGGCCTGGCTCGTCCGGCAGCGGCGAAGAACGTGGCCGGGCTGCTGCGGGCCAGAGACATCTTCCAGACGAAGGTATTCACGGCGCCGGCACCCGCGGCGCCTCGGTATTCATCGAGGGCGTTCTTCTCGATGATCCGGCTCATGATACTCAGGTCCTCCGCCATTTGCCCGACGGCCTGTGAATCCACCGGCCTGGCTGGGATCACCAGGACTGACTCCGTCCACGGACCGGCGCCTGTGAAATCACCCAGCCATGAGCCATAGGAGGGTAGTGCCACGTTGCGCTGGATCGCCGCGGTCGAAGCCGCGGCAGCAGGCTGGCCCACGCTGGCGCTCGGCGCGACAGAGGGCGTCGTTGCGGACGCCTCGACGGCCTGGGCGTACACTGCGCCGCCGGTGAAGAACACGATCAGCAGAACGGTCAGCACGAACGTATGATATAGACGAGTCATTCTTCGTTCCTTTCATTGAACGTCTTCTTAAGTGGCTGTTGCGGCAATTCGATCTCTTGCGGCGTTTCACTAGTCAGCAGCCGCACCAGCACTCTCTTGGTCTGGGAAAGCTCATCCTCCGTGCGGTAGGCCAGCGTTTGCAGGCCGGCCGCAAGCTGTCTCTTGTCCTGGATGCGCTTGGCCTCGATCTGGGAGAGGGCCGACGCGATCCGCCGCAAGTCCTGGGCCTGCGCCGTGTCGATGGTCTGCACCAATTCCGCCAGGAGCGCATTGGTCGTAGCGTTGGAGGCGGCCAGCATCTGCACGGCGAAACGATTCAAGTCATCGCGGTACTGCTGCGCAAGTTCCTCCCTGAGCCGGAGATACGTGCCCGCCAACGCCACGTCGTAGTGATCCCTCATTTCGCCGGCGAGCCTCTCTCGCAACGCCGGCTCCAGGGAAGCCGCCACCGCCGGCGTCAGCGTCTCGCGGAGCTGATCCACATCCGGCGCCGCAGCGCGACCGGCGACGTAGCCCACCAGCAGGAACGCCGCCGCGGCTGCGAACCTGAGGCCGAAACGGATGCGGACGGCAGAGTGCGGACGGCGGAGTGAAAGCCGCTCCGCGCCCGCTTGGGCATTCCGCATTCCGCATTCCGCGATTCGGCGGACCGCCTCATCCATCACCTCCTGCGGCAAGGGATTTGCCGCGACCTGCTTCTTCAGTTGCTCAATCGCCTCGGCGAGAATGTCTTTCTCATGTCTGTTTCGCATGGGACACCTCACAATCCTCAATCTGCCCTGCGGCCAGAGCGGCACGGAGCTTCGCCTTCGCGCGGTATAGCGACACGCCGACGACGTTGATCGCGACGTTCAACTCCCGGGCGATCTGCCGGTAGCTCATGGCCTCCAGGTACCTCAGACAGAACACCCTTGCCTCCTGCGGGGGCAGCAAATGGATCTGCTCTCTCAGTTGCGACGCCAGGTCGTTCGTATGGGCCCGATCGAGCGGGTCCTCATCGACCGTTGGCGGCCGGCAGTCGTTCGCCCCGGTGCGGCGCTGCTCCTGGCGAGTTCTCTGGCGCAGTCTGTCGATGGCGCGCGTCGTGGCTAGGCGGACAAGCAAACCGGCGACGTTGCGCACGGGCTCTCGTCCGGCGATCTCGAAGGCGGCCAGGAACGTCTCCTGGAAGCAATCGGCGGCGTCGCTGTGATTGGCCAACAGCCTGTAGGCCGTCCGCCACACGGCCGGGCCGTGATCCCGAACAATCGACTGCCAGTCCTGGCCTTGCAAGGAGCACCCTCGTGTACAACGCATCGTTCACTTCGCTTGGCGCCTGTCCGTAGATATGTCGCCGGACGCCACCGGTTTGTTACAGGCGCGCCCGTCACAGCACGGTGAAAGAAAACTGCAACATTCTCGCCGCACGTGGTTTTTTTCGCTTGCATTTTCTGCCGGGCCCTATCACAATACCCCCCATCGGTCCTACGATGCTGTCGTCTGGAGGCGCAAACGTAGGGATGCTTTGGAGGCGTTCAATGACGCTTGGATGTAGGGATATGTCACTGGTGGCAAGGGGGGTCGTGATTCTGGGGCTGCCGGGGTGTGTCCTGATGATCCTCGCCGGCTGCGCAGGAACGGAGGCCCCGGCACAGCTTGTCAATCGTGAAGTCATCACGACGCCCGACAGCACCGAGGCGTGGTTGCTTGCCCGGCTCGAGGACAAGTTCGAGAACCCGGAAGTGCACTACCAGTTGGCCCACCTGTATCACAAATCCCAGAACTGGACGAAGGCGGAGCGCTACTACGTTCAGGCAATCAGCTTCGATCCGGGCATGAAGGAGGCTCAGGCCGGCCTGGTGAAGATGTTCATCGACAGCGGCGACAAGCCCAAGGCCGAGGAATTCGCCAACGCCTACATTCGGCAGGCTGCCCTGTCGGTCAAGGAGACGTTGCGGCTCGGCTGGGAGTTCGAGCAGCTCGGACTCGACGACTACGCGTTGCGGAGCTACAAGCAGGCCGTCGCCGCCGCGCCCGATTCCTATGCGGCTAATAAGCAGCTCGGACTCTACTACCTCGGCAAGGACGACTCTGCGAATGCCAAGCTGTACCTGATGCGGAGCTTCCAGCTCAATCCGAGGCAGCCCGAGGTCGCCGGGGCGCTTGGCCGGCTGGGTGTCGTCGTTCAGACCCCCGGCATCCCAGAGGGACCGCTGGAGGAGAAGACAAAGTAGGAGAGCCAGTGATCAGTTGTTGGTGGCCACTGGAGGGCTCAAACTGGCAACTGAGGTAAACCGGCTTTTTCATTGCCCCGTGGCGAATGGATGCGCTGCGGGGTTTTTTGTTTTCGTGGGCTCCGATGGAGAGACTGACGATGAAGCCGACCACGACGTTGCTGGTCCTGTGGTTGGGTGGCCTGTGCGGCGCCGCCAACGTACCGGTGGGAGAGGTCCTCCACGACATCCGCGCCTACGGCGCCGTTGGCGACGGGCAGACGCTGTGCACGGAGGCGATCCAGAAAGCGATTGACAGGTGTGCAGAGGCGGGCGGCGGGACCGTGTACCTACCCGCGGGCCGATTCCCGTCCGGCACGATCTGCCTCAAGAGCGGCGTCACACTGCGCCTCGACGCCGGCTGCACGCTGCTGGGAAGCACCAACCTGCGGGATTACCCGGCGACGGTCCCGGCATGGCGATCCTACACGGACAACTACACCGACAAGAGCCTCCTCTACGGCGAGAAACTCGAGCGGATCGGCATCACCGGGCGAGGCGTGATCGACGGGCAAGGCGCGGCGTTCAAGGGTCCGTATAAAGTCCGCCCGTACATGATCCGGCTCATCGAGTGCCGCGACGTGACGGTCGAAGACGTCACGATCAAGGACTCCCCGATGTGGGTCCAGCATTACCTGGCGTGCGATGATGTCCGCATCCGCGACATCACCGTGCGCAGCCACGTCAACGCCAACAACGACGGCATCGATATCGATTCCTGCCGGCGCGTGACCGTGAGCGGCTGCAATATCGACTCCGGCGACGATGCGATCGTGCTCAAAAGCACCTCCGCGCGGCCCTGCACGGAAGTGGTGGTGAGCAACTGCATCCTGCGCAGCACGTGCAACGCGCTGAAGATGGGAACCGAATCGAACGGAGGGTTCCAGAACGTCGTCCTGACCGGCTGCACGATCCACGACACCCGCCTGGCGGGCGTGGCTCTGGAGATCGTCGATGGCGGCGCGATGGACCGCGTCGTCGTCTCGGATATGACGATGCGCGGCGTCGGCACGCCGGTCTTCCTGCGGCTCGGCAACCGCGCCAGGGTCTTCAAGGAGGACATGGGCAAGCCCGGCATCGGAAGCATGCGAAACCTCACGATCAGCAACATCGAAGCGACCGGCGCCAATCCCACCGGCTGCGCCCTGGCGGGCCTGCCGGACGCGAAGATCGAGAACGTCACCCTCAGGGACATTCGCCTGTCCTTTGCAGGCGGCGGCACGGCAGGGGAGGCGTCCCGCACGATCCAGGAAGAGCCGGACGCATACCCGGAATACAAGATGTTCGGCCGGCTGCCCGCCTGGGGCCTGTACTGCCGCCACATCACGGGCCTGACGCTGGCCAACGTGCAACTGCAATTGGCCGGCGATGACCGGCGCCACGCCGTCGTGTTCGAGGATGTCAAGGGCGCCGTGATTGACGGCCTGGACGCCCCATATTCAAACGGCGCGGTGTCGGTGCTTCGACTGGCCGACGTGCAGGATGTGTTCCTTCGCAACTGTCGGCCGCAGGCGGGAACGTCGGTGTTCCTGAGCGTGCAAGGCGCGCGGTCCGATGGTATCACCCTCGTGGGCAACGACCTTCGCGGCGTGAGAAAAGTCATTGAGGCGGCCGCAAGTGTGCCGCCCGCCGTCATCGCGCTGGTCGCGAACCGAAATGAATAGAAGCAGGTGGTTGGGGAAATCGTATGATTCTGGGCAACGACTCCGTTGGAATCGGCGATCGCTTCGGACATCAGGGCAAGGCGCAACTGGCGGCGCTGATCGAAGCGAAGAGGCAGGGCGTCGACATCACGCCGGTCTGGAACAAGTCGAATCGCGAGCACTCCATCATCGGCACCCGGCCTGCGAACGTGCGCGAGGAGGCGGATGCCGCCGTTGCCGCGTGCGACTGGGAAGGTCCTTACTTCGTCGATGCGGACCACATCAGTCTGTCCAATGTCGACGGCTTCCTCGAAGCGAGTGACTTCTTCACGCTCGACGTCGCCGACGTTATAGGCAAGTCCGCACCATCGGCGGACGTCGATGCCTTCCTGGCAAAGCACAAGAGCCTGCTCGGGTCCCACCGGATCGATGGAATGGAGACGGCGGTGGAGATCGACGCCGCCCGACTCAAGAGTATTGCGTCGAAGTATCTCGCCGCCGTCCGGCAGGCAGGCGCCATCTATCGTCACATCGAGGCGGCCAAAGGCGCCGGCAACTTCATCACGGAGGTCTCGATGGATGAGACCGACACGCCGCAAACGCCCATCGAGATGTTCGTCATCCTCGCCGCGATTGCCGACGAGGCAATCCCCGCACAGACCATCGCCCCCAAGTTCAGCGGCCGGTTCAACAAAGGCGTCGATTACGTCGGCGACGTGAAGCAGTTCGCCCGCGAGTTCGAGCAGGATCTGGCCGTGATCCGGTTCGCCGTCCATGAATTCGGCCTGCCCAAAGACCTCAAGCTCAGCGTGCACTCCGGCAGCGACAAGTTCTCCATCTACAAACCGATCCGCAAGGCTCTGAAGGAATTCGATGCCGGTCTGCACCTCAAGACCGCCGGCACGACGTGGCTGGAGGAGCTGATCGGCCTGGCGCTGGCGGGTGGCGAGGGCCTGGCCATCGCGAAGGACATTTACGCCAGGGCTCTCGCTCGCATCGACGAGCTGTGCGGCCCATACGCCACGGTGATCGACATCGACCGACGCAAGCTGCCCACGGCGGACGACGTCGCCGGGTGGGATAGCGAGCGGTTCGCCGTGACCCTGCGGCACAATCCCGCCTGCCCGCAGTACAACCCCAGCTTCCGCCAGCTCCTGCACATCGCCTACAAAATCGCCGCCGAAATGGCCCCCCGCTTCACCAACGCCCTCCAGAAGTACGAGCCCACCATCGCGCCACAAGTGACCACCAACATCCTTGATCGCCACATCCGCCCGTTGTTCTCGGGGTGGTAGAGCCGTTGCTGGGAGTGTGACGACTGTGAAGCGGGCAGTCACCTCTATTCTGGTCACAGGTTGTCTCGAACACGGTGAAACATGCGGGCCCTCCCTTGTGTCCTCCGGGTGGGCGAATACAATGCCAGGCGGAGGGTTGGCTGTGCTGGCGGGTCAACTTGCCTCGCAGATACGCCGGCGATTCGAATGCGGCACAGGAGAGAGCCGATGGATAGTCATAGAGGTGAGAGGATCACGCGCAGGGTGCTGCTCGGTGGCGCGGCGGCGGTAGTGGCGTTTGCGGCGGCGCCTCGCGAGGTGCTTGCGCGCGGCGAGCAGACTGCGGCCGGCAAAAAGATTGACTTCTGGGACCGGCAACGAAAGGGCGCGAACTTCTTCAATCGCGTGCCCGCGGCCCAGCGATTCAAAGCCGCTTCCGAGCTGGGCCTGGAATTCATACGACTCGTTCCGGACAAATGGGAGTCGGCGGGCCGAGACTTCCTGATCGGTTCGGCAGATGAGTACCGGGGTCTCGTGGAAGCGGATCTCGCCACGCTGAAAGCGACGCTGGACCTGGCGGCGGCGAGCGGAAACAGGGTCATCCTCGGCATGCTCAGCCTCCCGGGGGCTCGCTGGCAACAACACAACGATGGAAAACAGGACTATCGACTCTGGAATTCACAGGCCTATCAGGCGCAGGCGGTCCAATTCTGGAGAGACCTGGCCGCTGGACTGCGCGGGCACCCGGCGATCGTGGCCTTCAATCCGCTCAACGAGCCGCATCCCGAACGGCAGGCGGGCCTCGACGGGCCCGAAGAGGCGGGGTTCCCCGACTGGCTCCAGAAGCACCGAGGAACGTGTGGCGACCTGGATCGGTTCTACCGCAACGTGTGCCCCGCGATCCGCGAGGTCGATCCGGACACCCCGATTCTCGTGGAAGGCTACGGGTATGGATCCGTTAACGGCCTCTCCTGCCTTTCGCCGATTGGCGATCCGAGCATCCTCTATTCCTTTCATTTCTACGACCCCTGGGCCTATACGACGACTCGTGTGAACAAGGGCCGGTACGTCTACCCGGACCGGATGCCCGAATCCTGGAACGGACCCACGGCGAGATGGAGCAAGGCGAACCTGGGCGCCTTGCTGGAGCCGGTCGAGCGATGGGCCGAGAGGCACGGGATTCCGCATTCCCGGATCGTCGCCGCGGAGTTCGGCTGCGGGAGACAGTCGGCAGGCGCGAAGGAGTATCTCAGCGACCTGATCGCTCTGCTCAATGAAAAAGGCTACCACTGGGCGTTCTACTCCTACCGGGAGGATACGTGGGACAGCATGGATTATGAGCTGGGCGCCGACCAGGCCGATCCCGGCGGTCACGCTCTGCTGGAACAGGGCAAGTACCGCACCAAGCCGTGGCGAGACAACCCCTTGTTCGACGTCCTGAAGAAAGAGTTTCGCCGAGGCTCCGAGAGCAAGCCCCCGTCCACTGCGAAATAGGCCAAATGGGTCCGAAGTGAAGGGGTCGGCACTTCTTCTCGGCCTCGTCTCACCAGCAGGGTCCCGGGGCACCAGTTTCCGGACCTCTACGGACGAAAAAGCCCTTGCGGCGTCGGCTGTCGAGGCAGACCGCATGCCCTATTCGATGTCGTTATTCGCCGTCCTTCGTTTCTGCCGGCACGAACCTGATCATGTAGTTGAAACCGAGGTCCAGTAGGCTCACCTTCCGGAAACCGGATCGGGCCGCCATTGCGTCGACCTGGTCGGGCGAGAGTCGCATCTGCTCCGGCGGTCCGTATGACAGGTCGTTCTTGCTGCATTCGACAATCGCCGCACAGCCGCCCGGCTTGAGCACGCGACGAATCTCCGAGAACAAGCGGTCGGCGCTGCGGGTCATCTCCGGCACGTGGAGCACAGTGGCCACGAGGCACACGTCTATAGCGCCATCTCGGATCGGCAACGGCCCGGTGGCGTCGGCCACCATTGCGGTCACGTTTGCAGCACCCTTCTTGGTGGCCCACTCCGTCAGTCCGCGGATGAGGTCCGGTGATTTGTCCAGGGCATACACCGCGCCGGAACTACCGACAAGCTCGGCCGCGTGCATCGCGTATTCGCCCACGCCGCACCCGATGTCGAGAAATACATCCCCTGCCTTCAGTCCCAGCTCCCCAAACACGCGGCCCGAGTCTTGCATGGCAAAACTGCTTGGCCGCCTATGACTACACTCATGCGGTTCACGTTCACGTCTCTGGTTCATGGGATTAGCTCTCCACCGGCTCTTCGATCCCGGCATGCCACACATTCTACCAACCGCTCCGCTCGCGTAAACCAAAACCCCCAAACAAGAAGCACGGTACGGCTCCAGTCTCTCCCAAGCGCCCTTGGCCACAGAGGACCCAGAGCCCACAGGGCCTCTGACTTCACACTTCAAACTTGAAACTTCAAACTCCCACCTTGCCCCTTGACACTTGCCCCTCGCCTTCGTCTAATACTCCCCAGCGAAACACTCCTGGCAAAGGCGCGAAAGATGCCGGTCGCGGCCCGATCCGGGCCGGACAGATGTGGTGAGGCCAAAGATAACGCGAAGACTTGCGGAACGTGGATTCCCCTGAAAAAGCCCTATTTGGGGCCTCCTTACCCTCATTCTCGGGCCCGAAAACGCAGGTGGTTTGGCCCTTTTCGAGGGTTCGTCAGCGGAGTCAAATGTGTAGGTGCAACTCCCAATCCTCGAATCCTGCCCAATCTTTTTAACGAGGCACTTTTTCTATTGAAGTCCCCTCAACCAAAAATGTACTGTGGTAGCTTCAGGATAGAGCAGGTTCTGAGCATGTAGTCTGCCTTTGGATTTGGCGTCCCGTCTCGGTGGCCTGCCTCCATCTCACCGCGACAGTGACGTGGCTAATGGTTCATCTTGGAAGGAGTGTCGACATGCACTACGTGCACAGGAAGACAGAGATAATTGGTGCTGGCCTTATGCTTTCCATATCTGCAGCGATTGGCATCTTGGGCTGTGCTTATCACTCTGAATACAGTGGGGACGTGAAGGTCACTGAAGAGCATCTGGGTTCAGAGGGACGTACAGGTCTGTATAGTGTGGCCACGAGCACAGGAGGTGATCATTGCCGCGTGGCATACGCTGTGAGAAAGGGCAAGAAATGGATTGTGGTGGTGGATGGTCAGCGCGGACAGAGCTTTGACAAACTGAAAGAAGGTCATCCGGTGTTCAGCCCCAACGGCGCACACTGCGCTTACACTGTCGGAAATGGCGACAAGCAGTTGGTCGTAGTGGATGGTCAGCCCGGACCTGAGTTTGACGGAATTCAAGCAGATGATCCGATCTTCAGCCCTGACGGTTCACGCATTGCCTATACTGCCAAGAAGGGTAACAAATGGTTGGCAGTAGTGGACGGTCAACTAGGGCCAGAATTTGATGTGATTAGGAAAGGAAGTCCCGTCTTCAGCCCAGACGGCTCACGGTATGCTTATACCGCTGAGAATAGCAGTGAATGGTTGGTGGTAGTAGACGGCCAGCGGCAAGTGGTAAGTGGCGCAACTGAGGTATATGGTCCGATCTTCAGCCCGGACAGTTCACGGCTAGCCTATGTTGCTCAAGACGGCGACAAGCAGGTGCTTGTCGTAGACGGTCAACGCGGACCGGAGTTTGACAGAATCAAGAAGGACGACTCGCTCTTCAGCCCTGACAGTTCACGGATTGTCTACGGAGTTCGGAATGGCAATAGACAACTGATGGTGGTAGACGACCAGCCCGGACCAGAATATGACATGGTTGGGGCAAATGATCCAGTCTTCAGCCCAGTCGGTTCACGATATGCTTATGCCGCCCGAAATGGCAGCAAGTCGATGATGGTAGTGGATGGGCAGCCCGGACCGGTATTTGATGATTTTGCAGAAGGTGATCCCGTCTTCAGCCCTGATGGTTCGCGGTACGCCTATTCCGCCCTAAGTGGTGACAAGTGGGTGGTAGTCACGGACGGTCGAGTTGGGCCGGAATTTGATGGGATAATGGCAACAAGTCCCGTCTTCAGTCCTGACGGTTCCCGGATTGCGTATGGAGCTCGGGACGGCGGCAAATGGTCAGTAGTGGTAGACGGTGAACGGGGACCGGAATTCGATGCCATTGCAAAAGGTCATCCGGTATTCAATGCTGACGGTTCAAGATACGCTTACTCTGCCCGAAACGGTGGTAAATGGCGAGTCGTAGTCAACGGCCAGCCCGGACCGGAATATGACTTGGTTGGGGCAGAAGATCCAGTTTTCAGCCCAGACGGCTCACGAATTGCCTATACGGCCAAGAGCGGCAGCAAATGGTTCGTGGTGGTAGATGGCCAGCCCGGACCAGAATATGACGGGATCGGAGAAGGAGATCCGATCTTCAGTCCTGACAGCTCGCGGATTGCCTACACGGCCTACAGCGGCAAGAAATGCTTCGTGGTAGTGGATGGGCAGCCCGGACCAGAATATGGCGGGATCTTCAAGGGAGGTCTCGTCTTCAACCATGATGGGTCGAGAATTGCCTATGGTGCTCTGAACGGGATCAGATGGCGAGTTATGGTTGACGGTCAGCCGGGGCCGGAATACTGGAGGATCATGGCAGGTCCAGTCTTCTTGAAAGACGGCTCGATGGAGTACATCGCTTTGAAACCGTTTGGTGGTGTGCTCGTCAGAGTGAACCATCATTAGGCTCGTTGGCAAGAGGCCGTTCTGGGGCACAACAGTTGCCAACAGGGGACCTTTGGGGATCACACGTACACGTTTCACATTCTGGGAATTCCGTGGCCATGTTCCTCAAGCCGGCGTAGCGCCGATGGCGCTTCAGTCATTCCTTTTGGTCCGACTGTTGACGCACGAGGCGGGGGTATAGTGGTTTGCGGCTGGGAGAAATCAGCCGAAATGGGAATCTGAAACACTGAGATTTCAAACGCTTCGGTCGAAACGGTCAGGTTTCAACCCATGAAGCGTTTGGAAGGCTGGGTGCTCTTTGTCTGTACGCAAAGAGCACCGGTGCTTTTCTCGTGTCGGCGATCAGACTCTTGCGGAGATTCACCCTGGCACGAGAAACGCCGGGCCTTGCGTCACTCGGCTACAGAGGGCACCGCTTCGCTTCCACGTTCCCGGTGGGCACTGACCGGCCTTGACCAAACGTGGTTACGGCGGCGCTCTTTCTGTTGGGCCGGCCGCGAGACGATGGAGAGGATTTCCATGCGCCTTTGAATGGTCAAATGAAATGGCCATGTACGACCCGGGCGCTTGCGCACCCGCCGCACACCCTACCCGGTGCAGGTGGATGAGCCATTTCATTTATCCATTCAACGCCCGGTAGGACCGGGGACCCTGCCCCCGGACCTCTGGCATTTTGCGCTCCCCGCCGGGGCGGGGACAAGTTTGGGCGAATGGCATGGCATCCGCCCCGTTCGTAGTGACGCCGTGAGGCCTTTCAGTAGCATGGGCGTCTCGCCCATGAAGGGCAGTCACCGGCGAAGCGTGCCCTCGCGAAGGCGGGGGATGCCCGTGCTACGGATGCCCTGGCGGGCACACGACGAACACGCCCGCCGGCGGCCCACGGGGAGCACACAGAATTGCCGGTCCCTTAGCCCTTGCGGGACAGGCATTTATGAGAGAAATGCAGCGGA
>JAFGJR010000190.1 GCA_016928975.1 Sedimentisphaerales bacterium
GTGGGCATGGCGGTGTTCTGCCACAACCTGGTCAACCTGCTGCCGAAGTGAGCCCCGGCTTCGTCACCGAGCCGCCGCAGGACAACGGAATGAAGAGGGGAGACCCTTACTATCGGATGGCTCTGTGAAAAAACAGTCCGAAATCGCTCCAGGAATGAGAAATGCCCTTTGTCGGCACGCGGCATCATCTCGATCGCTCATTTGTCCTTCGCGGAACAGGTCGACGAGCCGCTCAGAACCCCTTTCCGCAACAGAAACTATGTAGCGATGCGGCGTTCCTCATTCCTTCCTCCTCGCCCCCTCAACCCCACTGTGGACTCCTCCCATGTTAGCGAGGATCCACGTCTCAATCAACCGTTTCTCATGGAAATGTCATATTCTCCTTGCCCTCGACGCTGCTGTCCTCCTCGGCGGCCCTTGGTCGAGTCTTCGTTCTATGTCCCTCGTGCCTCGTAGTCGACGAAGCAGGGTTCCCGCGAGCAACTGACAATCCTGCCGGATTGGTCTGCGCGACTCTGGGGTCTTTCTTCGATGAATCCGGGCGCACGACCCGGTGCGGCGTTCGCCCGGTACAGTTCGGAAACGCCGCCTCGCCCATCACGCCATGTCCCCAGCCTACGCGTCGCCCGCCACAACGTCAATCCGGTGGCGGGAATCAGAATGGCGTTGCGCTGAACCCGCCTTTGGCTCAGGCAGGGCAAGAAGTTATGTGCGCAGGACAATCACGCCGGTATTCACATTTCCCTTGACACGTGGGTATGGTGGTTGTACCATAACTACAGCGCCGGGTGGCACCATGCGGCGGGCCCCGGAGTATGGCTAGGTGTGGTGGTACAGTCCCGGCGACGCATCATCTGCCCGCGGGGATGGGAGAGGGGACGGGACACTGGGTTGCGCACTGAGGATCGTGGGATGGGTGTGCGAGACAAAGCCAAATCTGGGGGCAATGGGGCGCCTGGAGAAGGGACAACGGCGCGCGAGTGGCGGTCGCGCGGCAGGGCTGGGCATGCAAAACAAACCCAATTCGGCGACGGCCAGAACACTGCTAACTGCCGTGTGAAAAAATGGTTACGACGAGGTACGAAGTACGAGGCGTCACGCATGTAGCAAAACAAAGCCAGTTCCTCCTGTCGGACAGACGGCTGGCCGTGCTGCCTTGGGGGACGATGGAGGCCGGTCCTGTGAAACAAAGCCAATTGCGTGGGCCTGCGGCGGGGTCAGTCGCATTCCATCGGGAAGTAGGCCCGGGCGTTGTTGTAGCTGATGTCCTCGACCATTTGGCCGAGCAGGGCCATGTCGTTGGGGAGCAGGCCGGCTTCGACGTCGCGGCCGAGCATGCCGCACAGGACCCGGCGGAAGTACTCGTGGCGCGGATAGGACAGGAAGCTGCGCGAGTCGGTCAGCATGCCGACGAACCGACTGAGCAGGCCCATGTTCGCCAGGATGCGCATCTGGTCCTCCATGCCGTCCTTCTGGTCGAGGAACCACCAGGCGGAGCCGTATTGCAGCCTGCCGGGGACCGACCCGTCCTGGAAGTTGCCGACCATCGTCGCCATGAGGGCGTTGTCGCGCGAATTCAGGTTGTAGAGGATCGTTTTAGGCAGCTTGTCCTGGGCGTCGAGCCGGTCGAGGAACCTGGAGAGAGGTTTGGCGACCTCCAGATCGCCCATGGAGTCACAGCCGATGTCCGGGCCGAGCTTGCGGAACAGGCGCGTCGAGTTGTTCCGCAGGGCGCCGAGGTGAAGCTGCTGCACCCAGCCGCACTCCGCGTCCATCAGGCCGAACTCGGCCATCATCGCGGACTTGAATTGCAGCACCTCGTGGGCGTTCAGCGCTTTGCCCGCGCGGATCTTGGAGAAGATCGACTGGATGTCGCCGCTCGTATAGTCCTGCGCGTAGGCGGTCTCCAGGCCGTGGTCGGAGAGGCGGCAGCCATGCTCGTGGAAGTAACCGTGCCGCTGGCGCAGAGCTTCGACGTAATCATCGAAACCGGCGATGTCCTTGTTGCACAGCTCGCCGAGCTTGTCGATGAAGGCGTTGACCTTCTGCACAGACGCAAGATCCTGCGGCTCCACCGCCATCGCCGGGTCGGGCCGCCACGCGGTGTGGACTCTGACCTCGAAGCCGTCCTGGCGAATCGTGCGGTGGTGCTCCAGAGTGTCGAGCGGACCCTCCGTCGTGCAGACCAGCTTGACGTTCATCTTGCGCATGACGTTGCGGACGCTGAACTGCGGCGAGCGAAGCATCTCGCTGCACGCTTCGTAGATTCCTTCGGCGGTCTCCGGCCCGAGCCGCTTGCCGGTGATTCCGAACGGCCGGCGAAGCTCCAGGTGGGTCCAGTGGTACAGCGGATTGCCCAGACAATAAGGGACAGTCTGGGCCCACTTTTCGAATTTCTCCCCGTCGCTCGCGTCGCCGGTGACGAATCGCTCCGGCACGCCGTTGGTGCGCATGGCGCGCCATTTGTAGTGATCGCCGTAGAGCCACGCCTGCGTCAGGTTCTCGAAGCGGTGGTCGGCCGCGATCTGCTGGGCCGGCAGGTGACAGTGATAATCATAGATCGGCATCTTCGCCGCGTGCTCATGGTAGAGGACTCTCGCGATCCTGGTGTGGAGAAGAAAATCCTCGGTCAGGAATTCCTCACGCATCATGTTCCTTTCGAAGTGGAGTCTGACGTGTCCGGAGTTGACAGTCGCCGTTCTCCCGTGTCATCCGTTCTCCGCGGAGTGATCCCTGGGGGACTTCTTGGGCGGAGCCGGGCTCTTGAACGTCGCCATCTTCTTGGCCCAGTCGGAGATTTCGCTCTGGGTTTTCTCCAGTCGCTCCGAGCGTTTCGGCGGGTTCTTCTTCTCTTCCTGACGCATCTTGTAGTCCCAGATGGCGTACGCGATCCATCCCAGCGCCACCACGGTCACGCCTACGATCATGAATATCTTGTACATGCCGTCTGCCCTCGTGCAGAGACGCAAGGTCGTGCGTCTCCAAGACCCCGTTCATCCTTTGCGACCATACCTTTCCGTATCCTATCCCAATCCCGCCGCCAGGTCAACGCCGACGAAACCTCATAGCCGTGGGCGAACGCGAATGGCAATTCGCGTGTCCTTCGCCCACAATATGGCTGGTTTGCGAGCCGTAGGGGCGGGTTTCAAACCCGCCCTGCCTTGCGCTGCCCGTACGCGGGAATCATGAACTCTGCCGCCTCTGCGCGGTATTAGTAGTTATGAGTGTCAAGTTGTATGGGGAACATGAATTGGCCCGTCCCGTGATGGTTTGCGGCTGGGCGGGGATCGGCAACGTTGGACTTGCTGCGGTCGGCACGTTGCAGCGACTCCTGCGAGCACCGGCATTCGGCCGGATCGAGCCCTATGGATATTTCGAGCCGTCCAGGGTCGTCGTCAGGCACGGCCTGATCTGCCGGATGCGGTTTCCCGCCACGGAATTCTACACCCACCCGCTCGCGGTGAAATCCCGGGACTGGCGGAGTCTGCTGCTGCTTGTAGGCGAGCAGCAGCCTTCCGATGAGCGCAAAGCGTACGACATGGCAAATGAGGTCCTCGATATCGCCGAGGAGTCGGGTTGTCGGAGGATCTACACCGCGGCGGCAAGCATAACGACGATTCACCACGCCGCCAAGCCGCGGGTGTGGGCGGTGCCCAACACGCCGGACCTGCTCGATGAGGTCAGGCGGTACCGCAACACCGTCCTGATGTCCGACGTGGACGGCACCGACGGCGACGGGCTCATCTCCGGCCTCAACGGAGTCCTGCTCGGCGTGGCGAAGAGCCGCGGGATCGAGGCCGTTTGCCTGATGGGAGAGGTGCCCTACTACTTGCAGGCGGCTCCCTGGCCCTACCCGAAGGCGTCCATTTCCGTGCTCGAGGGGATCGGCGAAGTCTTCGGACTGCAACTGGACCTGCGCGAGTTGCACGAGATGGCGGAGAAGGTGGAGGGCAACATCGAGCGGACGCTCGATGCTCTGGCCACCGCCGAGGAGCTGCCGGAACAGGTGAGGATGGAGATGAAAAGGCTCAAGCAAGGCAAGCATTCCGACCGCGGACCGATCACGGAAACGGAGAAGCGGGAGATCCTCGAGCACATCGACGAGTTGTTCAGAGGCGAGAGCGGCAATGAATCGTGACGCTCATTCCAGCAATGTTGAGATTCGCGCTTCGAAGTTCGAGACTTCCAAAGGGGCGCAGCGGTTTCGCTGGCGTTTCCAGCCCCGCCTGAAGAAGTCGTCGTTCCTCGTCGGCTGGGCGAAAGACGCCGGCGCCGTCAGCTCGCTGGCGACCAATCACCTGATCCAGGGGCTTGGGGGCAGTGAGTTTTGCCGGATGGAGCCGGCGGGCTTCTATCCGCTGGGCGGCGTGACCGTCGCCGACGACGTGGCGCAGTTTCCGCAGAGCAGGTTCTTTCACGTCGGGCGCGGAGACCTCGTGATTCTTCAGGCCGATGAGCCGCAATCCAACAGATACGAATTCCTCAGCGCCGTGCTGGATCTGGCGGAGCACTACGCCGGGACACAGGTCCTGTGCACCGTCAACGGCGTCGCCGCTCTGACCCCTCACACGACCACGCGTCGCGTGTTCGGGGTCTTCAACGACGCCGCCCTGCAACGGAGATTGCAGCCGCTCCTGCCGGCCGACGCGAACTGGCAGGGCCCGCCCCACGTGAGCACCTACCTGTTGTGGCTGGCCGGCCAGCGGCAGATACCGGGTGTGGGCCTGTGGGTGGAGGTGCCCTTCTATCTGTCCGACTACGAGGACTATCAGTCCGTCAAAGAGGCCGTCTCCCTGCTGGCCATGATCCTCGGACTGGACTTCGATCTTGGCGAGCTCGACCGCCTCACCGCCGAACAAAACGACAAGCTCGCACAACTGAAGGAGAATCCCCAGATCAAGGATGACATCTGCGCCCTGGAGGAAGGTCAGCCGCTGGACAGGCACGGGCAGAAGGCGCTGATCGAAGCCGTCGGCAGCGCCTTGCAGGGCTCCCCGTAGCATCCTCCATCCTTCTCCGTCTTCCATGTGCACGTGGCAGAGTCCGGACACATGCCCGTCAGATGGTATAGGTCGACGCGGATGTGGTGCCGCCCCGGCCGGTCCAGTTCGTATGGAAGAACTGGCCTCGCGGCTTGTCCACCCGCTCATACGTGTGGGCGCCGAAGTAATCACGCTGCGCCTGGAGCAGGTTGGCGGACAGCCGCTCGTGACGATAGCCGTCATAGAACGACAGGGCCGAGCCGATGGCCGGCACAGGGATGCCCAGTTTGACCGCCGTGGCGACCACGCGCCGCCATGCGCCTTGCGCCTTGACGACAGCGCTCTTGAAGAACGGGTCCAGCAGCAGGTTGTCGAGGCCGGCATTCCGGTCGTACGCCTCCTTGATCTTGCCAAGGAAGACCGAGCGGATGATACAGCCGCCCCGCCAGATCGAGGCAATGTCCCCGTACTTCAGGTTCCATTTGTGGTCCTTCGCCGCCGCACGCATCAGCATGAAACCCTGAGTATAACTGACGATCTTCGAGGCGTACAGCGCCTGGCGCAAGTCGTGGAGCATGTTGTCCTTCTTGCCCCGGAACGAGGCTTTGGGACCCGTGAGGGCCTTCGACGCCTCGACGCGCTCCTCCTTCAGGGCCGACAAGCACCGGGCGAAGACCGCCTCCGCAATGAGCGTCAGGGGCTGACCGATGTCCAGCGCCTCGATCACCGTCCACTTGCCGGTGCCTTTCTGGCCGGCGGTGTCGAGGATCAGGTCGATCACGTGGCGGCCATCCTGGTCCTTGACTTGCAGGATATCGGCGGTGATCTCGATGAGGTAGGAATCGAGCTCTTCCTGATCCCACTGGGCGAAGACCTTGTGCATCTCGTCATTGCTCATGCCCAGACCTTCCTTCATGATCTGGTAGGTCTCGCAGATCATCTGCATGTCGCCGTACTCGATGCCGTTGTGCACCATCTTGACGAAGTGCCCGGCCCCATTCTCGCCCATCCACTCACAGCAGGGCGAACCGTCCGGAGCGCGCGCAGCGATCTTCTGAAAGACCGGCTTGACGTGCTCCCAGGCCGTCGGCGAGCCGCCGGGCATGATCGCCGGGCCGAGCAGGGCGCCTTCCTCGCCGCCGGAGACGCCGGTGCCGATGTAGAGCTTGTCCTGGCTTTCCACGAGCTGCGTCCGGCGGATCGTGTCCTGGTAGTTGCTGTTGCCGCCGTCGATAATGATGTCACCGTTTTCGAGCAACGGCAGCAGGTGACCGATGAACTCGTCGACCGCGGAACCCGCCTTCACCATGAGCATGATCTTCCGCGGCTTCTGCAAAACGCCCACGAACTCCTCCAGCGAGTGACAGCCGATGATACTTTTGCCTTTGGCGCGCCCGTTGACGAAATCGTCCACCTTCGAGACCGTGCGATTGAAGCAGGCGACTGTGAATCCTTTGCTTTCCATGTTCAGGATGAGATTCTCTCCCATAACGGCCAGGCCGATCAATCCGATGTCTGCTTGTGCCATGATCACGTACTCCTTCGTTCAAAGCTCTATGACTGCTGTTCTCTGTCATCACAAACCTACCAGGCAGTCATACTACCCCAAAACGCCTTTGTCGAACAGAGGACGCGATGGTTTTTGGCCGAATGCACGGCATGGATGTCATTGTGAGCAGCGCAGCGGCGAAGCAAGCTCAATCCCGAGCTCGGTAGATTGCTTCGCTCTGGAAACGCGATGAGCAGGCCTCCGCGTAGGGCGAGCGTCCCTGCTCGCCCATGGTCGTGCGAGGACGCACGACCTACGAAGAGCCGCGTGTCATGCCTGCGCATCCTACGTAGGCATGCTTTCGTGCGGCAACTGGCAGTTCCTCAGGAGCAGCGCGATGAAGAAAACCGGCAGCCCCGCGCTCCGCCACGCGGGGCTGCCTTGAGATGCAATCGGCAGGTCGAGACGATTAGCGGCCCACCGGTGGCTTGACGCCGAAGCCTTCCGAGGGGTCATGGACCAGCAGGGAATCCTTGCGGTTGGCCGGAGCAAGGGTGGGAGAGACCGTAGGCTGTAGGCCCTTGATCGAGCCTTTGCCCGTCGTGTCATTCGACACTGTGTAGATGTTGTCGTCTTCAATCGAGCAGTATGACCTCTTGGCAAACTCCACATGGCTGTCCAGGAACAGCACGTTCTGGCCGTCAAGCTGATGGCCGATCGTGTTGCCCTTCTTCGCCGTGTCGCTCGTGCCTAACGCGCCA
>JAFGJR010000191.1 GCA_016928975.1 Sedimentisphaerales bacterium
ATCACAATCACCGACGGCGGAGAGGACGGCTCACTCCCGGATGACGTGGGGTTCGGCGATGAACCCACCGATGCCACGATCAGCGAGAAGACCCTCGAGAACACCGCGTCCGGCAGCAATGCGCAGATCGTTCTTGAGGCAAGGAACGATATTGCCATGGAGAAACTGACCGACAATGAACTGACCCTCTCCTCTGGCGTGAGCCTGGTCCTTCGGACGCGCAACAGCCTTGCTTTCGACGACAACGTCGATGGCGGGATCACGATGGACCAGGGCGATTCGATTGTGGCTTCGGGGCGCGGCGACATCACGCTGCAGGCAGGGCACGACGGTGAGACTTTCATGGCAGACTCGTCCGGGCGCATCGTCGCCGGGTCGCTCACTACCAATGGAGGCTCGGTGACCGTCCAGGCGGCTGGCTCGGTCGATGTACGGCGGGTTTCCACTGCGGGCGCCGCCAACAGCGCGGGGGGCGCAGTCCTGCTGGAAGCCAGCAAGTCCATGGACAAGAGCGCTCTCACAGTTGAGAACGGGATCAACACGAACGGCGGCCCTGACGCCGATGGCAGCGGAGCAAACGCGGCGGGTCCTGTCACTCTATCAGGCACCACGGTGAGAATCTCCGGCAGCGTAACCGCTGTTGGGGGGGATGACAACGGGCTGGACGCACAGGGCGGCGCTGGTGGGCCGGTCACCTTCAATGGAGCGACCTATTTGGAGCACGCCAGTGTGAATAGCTCGGGAGGGGCGGGCAACACGCCTGGTAATGGCGGCGCGATAGCCTTCAATGGCCGACTGTATCTTGGAGGGGATTCAACGCTGACCGCCGGGACCGGGAACGTCACGTTCCATGGGCAGGTCGATGATCTCGGCGATCCTAACACTGGCGAGCCTTCAGGACTGTCGATCAACAGCGCGGGCGTGACGCGATTCGATGCAGTCGTCGGCGGGAGCTGGCCGCTGGGGAGCCTTACGACCGATGCGCCGGGCAGGACGGAGATCAACGCCAATATCACTACCGGTGCAGCCGAGGGAGTCCCGGCGACGCAGACGTACAACGATCCGGTGGTGACAACGAACGACCTGGTGCTGGAGGACTTGGGGACAGGCGGTATCTCCTTCAAAAGCTCGCTGACGCTGGGCGGTGATCTGACTGTGGCGGCTGAGAATGGAGATGTGACATTTCTGGGGACGGTCGACGACGACGACGGAAGTCCTCTCCCGGATGCAGGCCTGCTGGTTCACAGCGCCGGAATCACACGGTTCAGCGCGGCTGTCGGCGGCATCCACCCCATTGGCCACCTGTATACCGATGCGCCTGGGACGACAGAGATTGGCGCGAATATCACCACCAATTGGACAGCGCTCTACGATGATCCGGTGGTGTTAACAAATGACGTTGCGCTCACGAATTGGGGGACATCCGGGATCCGTTTCAATAGTACAGTCAG
The DNA here is from genome assembly GCA_016928975.1 of Sedimentisphaerales bacterium. Next base: position 1,452 of record JAFGJR010000191.1, read on the forward strand.
CGGCAATGGTCAAGGACCTTGGGATCTGACCGTGGCCGGTCCGGGTAGCGCAGAGTTCTTGGACACAGTAACGCTCGGCGGTGGTGATCTGAACGTAACGGCGGGCTGGTATATTACCGCATACGATGTCACTACACGAGGAGGCGTCAATACAAATGGAGGCAATGTCAGTCTGACATCGCTGGGGGGAGACGTGTCCGTCCACGGCACAATCGACACCAGCGGCGGCAACGCCGTCAGTTCGGCCGTTGGGCCCGATGCTGGAGGAGTCGCTATCGAGAGCCAGGCTCCGGAGGGGACTGTCACTGTCCATGACATCATCGCGGAGGGAGGGAACACAGACGTTACCTATGCAGAAGGTTCTGTAGGCGATTACGCGGTGGGTGGAGACGGCGGATCGGTGTCCATCTCTGGCGCGCGCATAAACGCCGATGGATTCATCACCACCGGCCAAGGGCTGGGCATCACTACGATTACCAGGACGGATGACGGGGGAGCTGTACTTCCTCCTCTCGTGTATGCCATGGATGGCGCTGGAGGATCTGTTCAGATCAATGGCCCGCTGGCACTCGATGGCGACCTGACAATCACGGCGGGCACGGGCGATGTTGTGTTCTTGGGACCCATTGATGCAATGTACGGCGAGGGCCTGGTCAATGCCAATTTGATGGTAAATAGTGCATCGATGACACGATTCGAATCGCCTGTGGGCCAACAATATCCGATCGAAAGCCTTACCACTGATTGGCCAGGTTGGACCGAGATCAGCGCGAATATCACCACCGGCGGGGCCGGGGGAGGAGCGGCGACGCAGACGTACAACGATCCGGTGGTAATGACGAATAACGTGGAGCTGATGGACCTGGGGGCGGATGGTATCTACTTCAACGACTCCCTGAGCCTTGGGGGGGACCTGCATGTTACGGCCGTGAATGGAGACGTGCGATTCCAGGGGACAATTGATGATGATGGCATCTCCGAGACGTCTTCTGTCCTCTACGTCGAGAGCGGCCGGACGACCCGGTTCAATGCGCCTGTCGGCGGGTCTCATCCCATTGACAGTCTCTGGACGAGGACCAGCTTGGGGGCGGGTGCGCAAGCGACGACGTACATCAACGGGAACATCACGACCAGGGACGGGATTCAGATGTACTACCATCCGGTGATCTTGGAGAACAGTGTGACCCTGACGGACACTGGGACAAATGGCATCTACTTCACTGATCCGGTCAGCGGAGATGGTCAGGGCCCGTGGAATCTGGCGGTGGTGACGACGGATCCCCAAGCCCAGATCCAATTCAATGGCCCGGTCACACTGGATGGAGGGCTTCGAGCCAATGCGGCTGGCGACATCTATGCGAACCAATTGACTTCGGCGAGGAACAATATCGAGCTAAGGTCCACTCAGGGCGATCTCCGCCTATATGGCCCGATTAACGCGGACAGAGATGGCCAGGGCTATGGGGGTGGAGTCTCGCTGATTGCTGACTCGGGCAGGGTTCACAACGGCGACGGCTTCCTCGATGTGGCGATCACCGGGTACTCGGATGGGACACGTGGCGTGGACCTGCCGTATGGCCGGGGGAAGGCGGCGATTCGGATTGATAGCGCCGAGGATTTGACCCTCGGCAGCAACTGTGTCTTGACGGCCCGAGGCGTCTATTCTGGACGGCGTATCGATCTGGGCACCGCCTCGGACCTCTATCCAGACGGGTTCTGGGCTCGAACGATGACCTACTACGACGATGACAATCCCCGCCCGATGGATTGGGCCTACGCCTCCAACGTCGACGATCGCTCGTCCGTTGGTTTCAGGACAGATTCATACTATGGCGGCATGCCGATGGATGTGGCCGTCTACCTGTGTAGCTCTACGGGGGAGGTGCGCATCGACTCGCCCGCTATGGTGCCCGATGGCGCCACCGTAGTTGTGGATGCCTACGATGCGTACACGTTCGATGACATGTTTACGATAGGTTCTGAGTTCCCCAGCACCAGCAGGTTGGAGGTTGTGTTGCGTGGCGCGCCGGACGCTGGCACGCCCCAGGAAGAATCAGATTGGCTCGACGGGTTCACGGGCTACTCGGCCGTCCTGCGAAGCGGCGCCCTGGCCACGGTCGGGCAAACGCAGGAATGGTGGCAGGGGCCCCAGGAACCAAGCCCGCCACCGTTGCCGGTTCTCATTGTACCCCCTGTGGTTCCGCCTATTGTCCTCGAGAGACCTGAGGGCCCGGATTGGCTGCGTCTGGCGGAAGGGGTCGTGGGGCCGATCGTGCCGCCTTCCCCCGACTGCGTGGATGTGAAGGAGACGGAGATAGAGCTTCTGCGAAAGTGTCAGGTGGCGTGCGATCTGTTTTCCACGGATGTGTCGCTCGTGCCGACAGCAGAAGACATCGTCACCCTGGACAGGAGGCTCAAAACAAGGCTTGAAGAGATCCTCCCGCGGCTCAGTGCTTTGTCCCGGAAATGGCCCCAGCCTGGCAAGGCCGATCTCCCTGCCATCGAAGATGTCCTCCAGCGGGATGAAGCATTGGGCGGTTGGCTGCACGACGGGGTCGAGCTGGTGGAGATCGCGAAGAAGAAGCTCCGACCTACATCCACGAGCGACCTGGTGGGAGGCATCGTACGGATGTACCTTGGGTCAGCGGATGGACTCGTGCGGGACTTCGTTCGCGCCTATTTCCGATCCAAGCTGGCCGCGGCGGCAGAGCAGACAACGCCGCGTGCTTGAGCCAGAAGAGGAGGTCATGGACTCGGCACGGATTCGGGCTGCGGGCACTGGACAGCCACGCGAAAGCCAAGGTCACAGGCGGGGTCCCCGTTCGGGCGATCATACCTGGCGCTCGGATTGATGTACTTCAGAGGTGACAGGCAAGAGCCACCGCATATTACCGGCTTGCCACTGGGATCTTCTGCGCACCACTCCCAAACGTTGCCGAGCAGGTCGTACAGCTTCAGGTCCGGCAGCTCCTGCGTTTTCGTTGCCATCGGGTATACTTCAGTGTATATGCCGTTTTCCAGCGGCCCGGACGGATCATCAGGTTCTTCCGGCACGGCTCCGACGGGTTTCTTGACCCCAGCAACCTCAGCTTTCCTGGCAGTCTCGTAGGCCTCCATCCAATCAGCGAGGTCTCGCCTGTCTGTCTTGGGCTGGCTGTCCTTCCACGCTTGCATCACGTCCCAGTATTGTCTTGTTCGGATGTGATACAACGTCGGATCCTTACAGAGTCCCTCCCTGTTCGACGGGTGGCTATAGAGGGCGGCCCTTTCATGCCAGGGTGTTTTGGGGAGGCCCTTGCCCGGGATCGCGGTCAGCCATTCCGCGTACGCCTGGGCTCCGGCATATGTGACCCAGACAACCGGACGATCCGGCATACTGTCAAGATACTTGCCGCCCGCGGGCACTCTGCTGTTGATCCAGGCGTTGGTGACGTTTATCCCCGATGAGTAGAACTCGCTCGTGCCAACATCGTCAAGGTATTTGAGGCGGTCTTCCGGTTTCGCGATCGTCCCGATGAATTTCACGAACTGCGCGCTCGTGATCTCACGGATGGCCATGTAGAATGGATGTGGATCACTGTCTTTCTCGTGCGGAACGAACCGTAGAATCACACGTGGGTCCTTGCGTGCGCGAATATAAGTGGGCCAGCCGGCATTCCGCTTGTCGCGCCGGTCGGTCTTCGTGAAGAGACTGTCGTCGGGGGGCGTGCCCTTCAAGGGAACGCCATCGGGTCCGATCGGCTCGAACTGATCCAGTCCCAGACCGGTCCTGAAGACCGCCGTCCCATCACGACGGAACGTCAAATGACGGTAGGCCGGGTGAACGATCGAATTCACACGCTGTTGCTCCTTCTGGAGGTCGCCCAGAAGCCTGCTCCACTCTCCGATGGCTCGCTTGTGTTTTTCAATCGCGGCGAGGCTGGTGATTCGGCCGAATTCCTGGTCGAGTCGTTCAAGAGCGTCCATTTTCCTGTCCAGTTCGACCATTACGGCCTTGTTGTCCTTCATGGTGCTCCGACCCTCCTCGATCCTCTCAACCAGCTCGTCCCGGCTGTCCTTCCATGCCGGCTCATCTCGCGGGTCTCCGATGCGTCGATAGAGTCTCATCTCTGACAGCCGATTGATGACTGTGTCGGTATCTGCCTGAGGTGGAAAATCCTTGCCGAATTGCCCGAGGTCGTACGCGCCGGGCCAGTCAGCGGAATTCACGTCGTCGTCCAACAACTTCCTCAGACATTCATGGTAGGCCTTCACCTTCAATAGGTCGACGTTGTCTCCCGGCTTGAAATCCCCAAGTCTCAGCAGAGACGCAGCGCGGGTGCCCTCTGTCCTGCGTGCCACAAGGTTTGCCAAGTCATCGATGCCGATGTTCCAGAACTGCCGCTCCCGTTCCTTTCCCCTGTGTTCGATCTCCGGGACCAGTTCGTCCCACCGCGTCTTGGGAAGGCGGCCATCGCGGCGCCGTGATTCAAGCTCCCCCATCAACTGATTGCGGATGCTTTCTTCTGCCCGCCACTCACGCTTGCTGAGGTTCAAAGACGCGAGCTTGTGCCATACGGCGTATCTCGTCTGCCACACGCCGTATTTGGCATCGAACTGCGGTGCCGCCGCCTCCCGGAAAAGGGAATTGGAATCACTGATTTCATCGAGGATGTACCTGAGTTCGTCCAGCCTGTCGGTGATAGGCGAGACGATTCTTCCAACCGACGTGTCTTTCAGTACATTGTTCGGGTCCCTGGGGTCGTACTTGCCCCACAGGAACCGAATGGTCATGCTCTCTCTGTCTGGTGTTCCGCGCAGGTTTTCGTCCAGGAGATGGAAATGGTCGAGGCCCTCCTCGATGGCGTTGAAATCGTCGATCAGGACAATCGCTCGGTTAGGCCAATCCAACCACTGCTTGCACTCCGGAGGGTAGCCGTTCGGGTCCGGGGCCGACTTCCCTTGAGCCAGCTCCTCGATGATCCTGATCAGTCTGTCCCTCATTTCTCTCTCATAGTATTGGCTGATCTCCTGGATCCACGCCTTGGTTGCCGGTTCTTTCACGAGCGTCGGCGGGAGACTTGCGTCGAGTCTCCTCAGGTTATTGCGGGTTTGGTTCACTTTGTTTCTCAGATTTCTCAGATCCGTCCAGCGTCCCTCGTGCCTTGCGACAAAGGCATCCCGATCTCCCCCGGTCCATGCGTCGAGCCGCGCGCGGAAGGCTTCGTTTATCGCACGGGATGAACTGATCCCACTCTCGCCCTCCGCATGCCACAAGTCGAACCACTGACCGGCATCTCGGATCTGCCTGTCGATCGCAAGAACCCTTTCCTGGACGATCGCGCATTCCTGAGTCACTCTCTTTGCATTTGCCCTCGTGAACGGGATCGATTTGATCTCGTTGATGCGAGGCGCGACCTTTGCATCAAGTTCAGCCAACAGTCCTCTGGCCTCCTCGTCGCCGCTGTCGTTCACGTCGTTCACGTCGTTCAACTTCTTCCTGAGCTGTCTTTCGCTCGCGACAAGGTCGTCGAAATCCGGGATGTCCTGCTTGTAGTGGTTCGGCAGTGTCTCGAGCCTTTCCACGAAGTCCTTTGCATTTTGCACAGGCGGGATCAGGTTCGGATCCTTCTCGATGGCGTTGGGCTCCAGCTTCTCATATTGCACTGGGTGCCAGTGGTCCTTGAGGTAGAGGACAGCATCGATGTGTTCCGCAAGTTGCTCCTCGTGGTGTCGGATCGAACGAAGCAACCCGTCCACGTACGTGGGCATGGATTCGCATTTTTTGCCGCGCAGACTATTCGCGTCTTCCGCCAGTCTCTCCGGTACTGCCCAGGTAGACAGGATTCCCTCGATCTTTATGCGTGCTTTGTTGGCGGTGACGACGGTGTTTCGGTATCCCCGTTTGGTCGTGAGCCTTTCAGGGGGAGCATTGGTGTCCCCTGGCTCCTTCTTTCTGAGAAAGTCTCCGTACTCGTTATCGGCCAGCTTCGCGAGTTTATCGAGCTCCTGGTCTGCCTTCCAGTAGTCATATCGCTTCTTATGTCCCGGTATGCTCTCGTTGAGTTGGTCCGGAAGAGGGCCAAGCCATTTCTGGGCCTCCCAGCACTGTTGGTAGGCTTCGTTCGGGTCGGGTGGCGCGAGAAGATCGCCTATCCAGCCTGCCGCAAGCCGGGACAGAACCGCAAGCAGCACAACAGCGCCGACACATGCGGCAGCTTTGATCGCGAGGTCCTCTGCTCGACGGGCAATTCTCGGCAGCCTGGCCGCCAGCTCTTCGAGCGTCAACGGCTCGGTCTGCACGTCCATCGTCAACAGACGGTTGCAGAGGGCCCTCCAGGCCTTTGCACGGCGTCCCAGTCTCCGCCACTGTGGCGAGTCGGGCACCTGGTAGCCGGCGACGAGTGGCGGGTCGCGGTGCATGACCAACTGGTGGATCAGCGCCCCGATCTGCACCATGTCTGCCTTCGCGTGCGTATCCTCATCGAGTAAGCTGCCCGGGCACGGATCGGACAGGACCACTCTCTGCCCGGTCAATGCCCGGCGCCTGGTGATCAGGATATTGGCGGGCTTCAGATTGCCGTGCGGGCGTCCGCAGGCGCGTTTCAAGGCCAAAAGGCCCTTCGTGACCGATTCGACGATGCGATAGAGACCGGCTGCGCCGACGCTCACGCGGTCGCGGATCAGTTGCTGAGCGGACAGATCGTAGTAGTCCGTGACGTAGAACGCCCCCTGCGGCGATGTCCCCGATTCGTGGATTGGAGCCCAGTGCCTCGGGTCTTCGCTCGCCGCCCTCTGTTGGATGGCGGCGCTGTCCAGGAAGGCGGCCGACTCTGCGGCGGCCAGTCTCTCATCCCGCACTCTCGCCGACGGCTCGTACGCCTTGATGACGCGCCGACCCGAGCCCTTTGTGCCCGCCTGACAAAGGTAGATGGCATTGAAACCGGCTCTGTCCAGCGGGCGGTCCGTCTCATACTGGCCAAATCTCGCCATGGGTACCCGGCCTGCAATTCGTGAAGCCGATTGACGGCCTAGCGCTTACGCTCCGGCTTGGGGGTGGTTTCGGGCTTCACTCGGCTCGGCAGAATAGAGATCTCAATCGTTCCCCTCCTTGTCCGCCCCTTCCATTGCTTGGCGGACAGGGGCAGGCACGCGTACCATGCCTCGCTGTCGGAGCAAGTGTCAAACATCACCAGGAAGTCTGTGGCTTTGTCTCGTTTCCACTTTCTCCAGATGGGGTCCTTTTCCTTGATGGTGACCTCGCACGGCCCGCCAGGACTGAACGTCACGCGGAGGCTCTGGTCGACGGACTCTTTGCGAAACGGGTTGCTCTCGCTCCAGTAGTCCTGCATGGGAAGCCCCTTCTCCCACCGCTCCTTCTCCATCGAGTTCACTCCGACGACGTCGACGCGAACGTTCTGTCGGCAGATGTCGCCCGTGCCCTTGATGTGAATGCTCCGCCCCCCGCACCCGGCCAGCAGGCACCCACCCGCCAGGACGATCACAAGCTCCGTTGTCTTGACCATTGCTCTCATGTCGCTTCTCCAATCACTGCTTCGTATCCGTGAGTTCAGTTTGGCTCCGCCCGGACAGGCTGTCCACGTACTGATGGATGACGGCGGCGATCTGCATGTCCGACCTCAGATCCGGGGTGACCAGACAGCGCGTTTTGAGGATCAAGGCATCCAGATCCGCCAGCACGCGTTCAAAGACGAGATGGAGGCCGCCCGGACGGGCATCGCCGTAATCCCGGCACAGGCTGGCCGGCCCCAGGCCCGGGAACATCCGAACGATCGTGGCGAGCGTAGACCACCACAGATCTTCAGGAACCAGCCCAAGGGCCTCCTCCGGTGCAATTCCCTCCTCTGCCAGATGGTGTGGGCCGAGCAATTGCAGCCATCGCGGATCGGATCGGAACACTCGTTCCACGCTCGCCTCCAGCGACTCAGCGGCATCAGGATCGGTCTGAACCTGCCGGGCCAGGCTCAGCATCTCATCGACGACTGTCGGAAGACTCGTGTGGTGATCGACCAGCAGAGTTCTCACCGCCAGAATCGCCAGGGAGTACAGATCGCACGGGCTGCTCAGCAGGGGAATGACCTCGAACGGAACCTCGGACATCGGGACGCCCTCGGCACCCCGCAGGTCACGCACCTGGTCGGCGAGCAGCTTGTGCGACACCGTACGGAACCGGTATTCATCCGCCGCCAGCGCTGAATCCGTTGCCAGATGGGCGTGAAGACACAGATGACCTGATTTCAGCTCCACCTGTAAGAGGACGAGGTCGCTCGGATTCAGCTCGATGCGTTCGTGAGTTGCCAGCGTGCCCTCCACGGTCACGGCATCCCTGGAATCTGCGACGATTCTGCGAATTCGAAGAGAGGCTCGTCCCCTGACGGGAAGGGACGTGACCGCGGGTCGATACACGGACGTCTCGCTGACCAAGGGCGACAAATAGTACGTAAGATCGGCCGTCTCGATACTCACGGCCACGGCATCGCCGGGCTCGATGAGCGCTGCCCGCGCGTTCCACAGGAAGGGCAGGAGGCTCCCGCATCCATCCACGTTCACGCGGAACGAGTGCTCACTCAGGTTCAGAAACGGCCGTTGGAGGCGGCGAACGACAGAATGCACGGCGGCAACGGTGCCGGACAGCAAGGCGAGCTTCAGGTGAAACGTCTCAATCAGGCGGCTGTACTTGCCCTGCGCATCCAGGAACAGTCTCCCCGGGTAGTCTGAGCCCGACCCGTCGCGGCTTATCATCGCCTGACCCAGATCGATGCTCACGGCCGGGCTGCTCGGCTTGCGTTGCTCCATCACGCCGGCGAGTGCATCGAGGAAGCTCTCTATGTCCGTGACGTAGTGTCTCGTGATCAGCATCAACCCAGCCGTTGGATTGAAGGGGATCAGCCTGGTGCAATGCGGACAGACGTCGGACAGCGGTCCTGTATGGTCGTTGGCCGGGGCACCATCGGTCACCGGGATCAAGGCTGCCTCGGGATCCGAGTCCGCAAGATAAAGGTAGCGATGGAGGGAACCCGCATACGGCGGCAGGCCGCGGTTGTGGAGAACCGCCTCATCCCGGCACAGTTGCCAGTACGCCCCTGTCTGCTCATCCCGGGGATGTACCGAACATAGCGACGCGACGTCCAGGAATGTTGGCGGGGGGTTCGTCGTTTCCCAGCCGCACGTGATCGTCCCCGCTGTGCCCGTCTGCTCGAAGGCCTGGACCTGCCGGTGCCAGCGACCGTCAAGCACCCCGTTTGAAAGGGTCACTCGCTTGGCGAGCGATGAATTCATCAACACGTCGGCGCACTGAACACGCAGCTCGAGCCACTCGCGGATCTTCCCGGAGGCATCGGCGAGGCAACCAAGAAGGACCTTGCCGTCCAGCGTGCTCCGCAGGGTCACCAAGCTTCCGCCGGGGGAATCCGGTTGCACCTTCACGAGAACGCAGATTCGAACAGGAGCCTGCATCTGGCTCTCGGATACAGGGATGACTACGTGTCCCTCGGGAACCATCGGGCCTTTGCTGTTTGTCTCGACAGGTTGCACAGTACTACCACCATGATAGCATTCTGTTGGCCGGGCGATGCGCGACGGGCCTCGCCACGGCTGCCACGGGGATCACGGTCAAACGTCCATCCGGGCGCGCATCTTAGAGGTACGTCCCCATACTGTCAAGGCCGAGCGCGGCGAATTTCCGAGATGGGGACAGGCCGGCCTGGCTGACGCAGCGCCGGTTCCGGTGCCGCCACGGGGCTAAGCGATGCCGGCGGGACCTGGATTCCTGGAACTGCCATGCCCGAAGGGATTCCCCATATCGCGGACCCCGACAGGTCCTCCGGCCCGTGCATGGGCTATGCGGAGACCACCTTCTTGTACATATAGGGCCGCCTGCGCGCCCCGGGCCCTGATACCGTCGGCCTTAGCCTTCTGGTCCCACGGAATGTACTTATAGACATCGTGCCCCTTTATCGCCTCCAAGATAGGCTGGTACAAGATGGGTGGGATTCGGGCATCGCGGCTTGGCAACTTGCACTTGTCGATAAGCTCCAGACAGGCTTTATAGATGCGGCCCAGTTGCTTTTCTCGTTCATTGGCCGACTTCGCTTGCTGCGTCACAATCGCCCGGAAAGTCGCATCTGTCAGTTCATGCCGTAGATGAATCGCCTGGACCAAGTAGGCGGCCGCCTCCCCGGTCAGCCGGCGTGTGTCTTTGGCTTTCAGCAGATCGATCAGGGCATGAACGGCCTCGTGTACAATCAGGGACTTGAATTCAACATCATCGAACTTCAAGGACTTCAAGCCAAGGGTGTCTTCGGCGGAGTCGTACTCGGCATCCGTGGAGAGGCTGGCATCCCGCTCGACCTTGATAACGCCTTTCTGAATGGCGTACGCGACATCACCCAGTCCGTCCTTGCTGATCCGCAGCCCCCCCATTTGAAAGTCCATCTTCGGCACCGAATCAAGGATCTTCACCACCTTTTTTGCCAGTTCGTTGCTTTCGCCCATAATCGCCTCACACAACCAAATGCCCTACCCCGTTCTTCATTGATGCTCGCCTTCAGGGTGTCAATCCCAACGCCTGTCGCTGCCGGTCGCCCCGGGCACACACTTCGAAAAGGGGCTTGCCCGGCTGGCGTAGCGCCAATTCCAGTGCCGCCGCCGCGCGCTGACGCTGCATTCCCGTTCGCAGGACTTCTTCCAGGGCCTCGGGCGCGATGGGTCTGCCCACCAGGTGTCGCTGGCCACCGGGGAACCGTCCCCGGTTCTTCGACCACCACGCTTGGATCAGCGGCGGGGCGGGCCAGGGCAGGTCTTCGTCCGCGTCCATTGCCACGTTCTCGTCCTCCGGTGCCTCAGTCGGACCCGCCTCGAAGCCCTCGGGCCACTCCCCCTCCAGGTCCTCGTAGGCGATATCCACGCCGGTGATCGAAGCGAATGCCTCGCCCGCCGGCCTGGCCAGTTCGGGATTGGCCATAAGTTCGATCAGCCAGGGCGCCAGCGCGGGATCGCCGATAGCCCCGGTCACCTTGATAGCCAGACGAAGCCACTTCTCCTGACCGGCCAACTGTTTCTGCCAGGCCAACGCGTCGGTGGGATTCATCCGCCGTGCCGCCAGGTCCGCCGCCCGCTCGGCGAATGGCCCTCCCGCCTCCGCAATCTCACGCAACACACCCACCCCTGCGGGATCGCCCAGCAGCACCGCACTCCACGCCGCCCAGAATCGCACCTGAGGGTCTTCGCTCGTCAGGAGCCGCCCGACAGCGACCGTCGTGTCCAGTCGTCCTAATTCCCCGGCAGCCTTCACGGCCCGCGAAACTGCCACAGGATCGCCAATCGCCGCGTCCAGTTTGGGTCCAGGATCATGCCGGTGCACGCCCGCCGCCCCGATCCCGATCCGCCGCCGCATCGGCTCCGCCGCCTCCAGCAGCCTTTCGATATACGGCCGCGCCTTCTCCAACGGAAGCCACCCAAGCGCCGAGATCACCCCACGAGCCAGCTCCACCGACTGTGTCCCCACCTTCAAAACCAGTTCGATCCGCTCCTGCTCCCCCGACTCAAACGCCAGCACCCCCCCCGCAAACACCTCCCCCGCCTCCTCCCACGTCAGCTCCTCCCGAACGATCCGCCACCCCTCCCCCCCCGCAATCCGCAGACCATCCAAATGCGCCTCGACCCTGTGGTCGAGCTTCGCCATGTCCTTCAGCAAGTAATGGGGCGCGCGCACGGCGGCATCACGGCGAAGCCAGTTGAACGCCGCCTCTTCTATGTGCTGACTGATGACGACTGCAACAATACTCATGTCGTGCTTGCCATTCACTGTTACATTCCATCAAGCGGAACGAGCTGGTTCCACCCCATGCCAACATCATGTGCTCACCAAGGCAGATTTCCACGGCTGCGACATGCGCCTTTGGCTATGAGAGCGCATCAGTTGGTTGGGGTGTACTTGAACACCTTCATCCATTTCTCGCCGTCGAACATGCACGCTTCGTGGGAGCCCGCCACCACCAGTATGCCGTCACCGGCCGCCAAATGAGCTGTCGACTCCATCTTCGGCATGCCAAGTTCTGCCGGAACCAACTCGTCCCCGAGAACTTCGAGAACCATGTCTTCTGTCGACACCAGCACTCTTGACTGGAAGCAGACGATTTCCTCGAGAACCTGATTCCCGATGTCCTGATGAACAACCCGCCACGACGACCGGTTGCCTATGACCAGCTCCTGAGCATTTGTTATCATGTATACGACCCCGTCGGGACCGCAGCAGACCTTTTTGAGATTTGAGTTCGTTCCCACGTCCTCCCTCGTCCATTCCTTTCCGTCATAAGTCCAGAGGTCTCCGCAGTCACCGCATGCGAAGAGTTCCTTGTCGGAGAAACCATCAATGTCGCTGAATCCCGCGTCGTCCATCGGGCCAGATGCCATTTTGGGGTCGCTGAGATACACCCATCGATTCGGCGCTTGACGTCGATAGATCCTACGATGCACCCCGACAGCGTACGCGTAGCCTCCGGCAATGCACTTGACAGCTGTGAAGTGATTGGGCCTCCCTTCGTCGACCGGCTTCTCATAGCCGTCGTCGCCTTGCCCAACGACGTACACTTCCCCGGGATCCGAGAGAAAGACCCATCTCTCCTCCGGCTTGAAGGCGGCGCAGCCATGGATACCCGTTGTGTTGTCGAGCCCTCGCCCGGCCCACCGGTTACCCGCGGGACGCGTTGGATTGTAGAAAAACAGAGTTGTTTCCCTAGGTTCCAGCGTATCATCGACCTCCCATCGTTGTGCACTGAAGCCGATGATATAGGATCGCCTTACGTGGCAGCCGCTGATGCCAAACCGGCTAAGATGCCGCATTACGTCCGTGTCAATTGCCATGGTTAGTCTACCTCGCCTGCTTTATACTTTGCGTAGTTGGTGGTCGTCGCCCCATCTTTCTGAAGGACCTTTATCTTCGACCCGGTCCCCGTTCGTTTCATATGTGTATCTATCTGGTGTTCTATGCATTTCTTGCGACACTGTGGCGACCCGTCGGACTTCCGGAACGTCTCATTGTGGGCTTCCGCGACCTTGGCTTTCGCATCCGAATAGGTGAGCTCCCTTCCGGCCACGAGGATCTTCTTCAGCTTAACTTTCGTCCGATCGTGCATTTCCTTGTGGGTTCCAATCGGATTTGAGACTCCCTTCTTGCCATCACAGCATACACAGGGAGCGCCCTCCAGAGTATAAGCATTCCTGCCCGATTTGTGCAGGCCGCTCACGTTCGTGGATGTAACGCCTCGTACTCCCTGAAGCAGTGAGTTGGGCAATATGTGATGGGCAACCTGGGGAGGGCAGCAATTGGGAGAGCCCTTCCCGCCGTAAGGGACGAGCATGCACTTGCGCGCCGCTTGGCACTCCTTGTTCCTGCATGCCTGTGAACGTGTCTTTCCAGCGCACTTGCGTTTCTCCTCGGCCACCTCTTCGTCGCAGTCCCCCCCCGGGGCCATCGCTTGGGAATCGACAAATGGCCACGGAAGCCCCTCGTTGCCTGGATCTGTGTTATGATTGTTCGTGGTTGTGTCGAGGTGCCGCACGACGTTCTCATCCTCGAACTTGACGTCCATGGACCACATCTTGAAGTAGACCTTGCCCGTGATCTTGCTCGTTACGACCCCCTTCTTGGCCGCGCAGCCGGCCTCGTCTCCCGTGCTCCTTTTGAAGTAGCTCTTGTCCTTGAGCATGACTTCCTTCCTGGAGATCTTGACGGTCTTGCTGCCGTCGGCGGTGTCCTTGGCGAAGGCGGAGTTCGGGTAGGGGATCGGGACGCCGGGCGGGGTGGCCGGCGTCTGCGGCGGTGTGAAACACACGTCGGGAAAGGCGCAAATTGTTTTGCCCGCTCCGGCTTTGCAGGCGACCTCGCGTCCATTGGCGAAGACCTTGTTGGCCATCAGGCAGCCCTCCGGAAGTGGCGCAGGACGAACGCTGCGCGGTCGCTGCTGTCTGCGGCGAAATGGCACAGGACGCCGGGGCCGGGGGCGTATTCCTTCTGCGCGGCGGCGAGTGCAACGCCAAGGACTACAGGGACCATAGCGGCTCCGACCTCACCGATGCAATCGGCGGGGTGCCAGATTTCGAATACCTCTTTCCGTTCGTGGAGCGTTCGTGCAAGGGCCAGGGCGGCTTCTTTGAAGCCGTATTGCTCGCCGTTGATGTCGGTGATGCGGTAGTGGAGGTCGCTGTAGGTGCAGCCGCTATCGGCCAGGGCGGCTTTGATCGCTTGTGTCATGCCGTCGGCTCGCAGGGGCTCTTCGGCTTCGATGGTTGCTTTCTCGAAGCCCGTGCCGAGACCGAGACAGCAGAGTTGGGGCAACAGTTCCTCGTTCGCACGAGCCAGCAGCACGGCGGCACCAGCTTCGCCCGGGATGAAGCCATTGGAGTTTTCGCTGGTCAGCAGGCGGCCCTTCTCGTGGTAGTAGGTCAAGGTTGAGGCGGTCAGCAACGTGTCCACGGCGGCGACAATACAGTACGGCCGGCCGGCGGAGATGAGGACGTTCGCTCTGGCTATTGCTTCAACCGGTCCGATACGGCCTCTGCTAAGGATCGCGGAATCGGTATGGAACGTCCGGCCCAGCCGTGACTGCACGTCGCGCAGGAAGCTGTCGTCAAGGCCGGCAAAGCGACCGGGCCGCTCCGGCTCGGCCACGCACAACAACAGTGGCGCCTGCTCGACAGGCGTGTTTCCCATCAGAGTCAGGCATTCCTGGATCGCCGGCACGACCATTTGCAGAAGCTTCTCCCGGCCTCGCCAGCCTTGCTCGAAGGGAACCTCGCAGCCTATGAGCCAGTCGCCGTCGAACATGAAGCGAGTCTCCTGGAACCCGGCGATCCCCACGCGGATCGCGGCACAGGAAGCCGGCGCACTGAAGCCTACGCCTGTCACCATGCCCGATCCCAGAATTGCCAGTGGATTCATGTGGCCATTTGTCCTTTGATTCGTTACTCCTCCGCTGCACCTACCTCTTCAGTCTCCTCCTGCTGCGCCCTGGTCCACTGTGCCAGCGAAGGGTAGTAGGTCTTTCCCGTGTCCCGAGCACGATACCAGGCGCGGGTCATACGACCGACCACCGCCTGTTTCATTTCGAAGATGTTCTTCTTCAGCAGGATGGAGGCCCGCCAGACGAGCATCAATCGATGAAGGTTCGGCTCGATGATGATTGTGTCGAGTGTCGCAGATACCTCCGTACGCTCGTACGCGGCGTTCGTGAACTCCACAGGGACCTCGATCTTCGGCAGGCGAAATCTTGTGCGTCCGGCCGGGGTCAGGTTGATCAACTCCACCTCTTCGCCGCCGGCGGGGAAGTCTGTCTGCTGATCCTGCGGCGCGGACTGATAGTAGAGTGGATCAAAGTCCGCCGGCAGGAAGGGGAACACGTTGTCGATCCAGTTCTGATCGTAGGTCCCTGCGTAGGCCGGGCGCGGCTCGAAATTCCGGCCGATGGCCCCGAACGACATGGGATTGTATCGCCCTGTCCTGGCGTCTACCGGCTTGCCGACCTCCGCGGTGTTCGGCAACGGCTTGCCCAGCAAGTCCTTGCCGCGAGTCAACGGATAGTAGCCTACGCCGATGGGATTCCTGGTATAGGCTTTGCGTTTCTCAGGGTTGTTCTTTGCCTGGTCCACCCCTCCGTAGGCACGATCATAGGAGATGGGCATCACGTCAAACGGCAAGGGATCGCTCGGCGTCATGGAAAGCAGCACCTTGTCCCACACCCGGTTTCCTATGACGTCGAATGACTTCTGCATCGCGCCGACCCGCAGACCGACGGTGACCCGAGGCACAGGCGTGCCGTGAGGCGCATAGGCGCTTCCGTTGAGCAGCACGTCGCATCGCGGCTTGGCGGGCGGAAACTCAGACTCGTACAAGGTCGCGGACATCCCCGGCTCGCCGGTGAACTCATCCGCCATGACCAGAGGGGCCTGCTCGCTGGCCAATTCCGGCTCATGATCCGCCTGGTCAGGGATGGTGAAGGTCCCCTTGACGACGACCACCAGTCGTTCGCGTGCCGAGGGATCGGTGCCCATCGTGTATGCGGCGGGCATGCCTGTAGCGTTCAGCAGTTCCACTTCGCGTTTCCCCGCCTGTGCGGCTAATTGATCTGCACGGAGCCCCCTTTGATTCGGTTGACGCCGGAGGAACGCGTCAGGACGTAGGCGCCCCGGATGAGCACTTTGCCGGCGCGGGTCAACGTGATGGATGCCTTGCCGCACTTGAGCACGATCTGCTTCTTGGCCTCAAGGCAGATCGTTTCATCATCTACTCTCGCGGCGACAGGTGCTCGCCGGTGAGCGGAAGCGTCCAGGGGTCTGAGCAGCCCGATCACAATGGGATGGTCCGGATCGCCATTGCGGTACGTCACCAGCGCCTCCTGGCGATGCTCCACCGCCGCTGCCAACTGCTCGTCCGTGAGGCTGGCGACCACCCGCGCGAGCTTCAGGACCGAATCGCCGCAATCGAGCAGCACACGACCCGACGGATCGCACTCCACGATGCGACCGATCTCCGCTGCCGACGGTGCGGATGGAGCCTCATAATCCACGTCCGTCTCTCTGCATTCTACACGTGCTTCATCAAACATATGACTCCCATCCACGGCCACTCAGTTTTCAAGGACCTTGGTGCCCTTGACGACGACGTTCTTGGCCGCCTTGATATTGACGTTGCCGGACCCCTTGACCGTGATATCCTTGCCGCTGATCACGATCGTGCCGTCCTTCTTCATCATGATGCTGGCTTTGCCGGTCTTGACGAGAATCTGGTCGCCGGCGTTGATCGTGAGGTTCTTTCCCACTGCGATGGCCTGGTCTTTTCCGACGTTCAGGTTGTAGTTCTTGCCGACGGTCTCGGACTGGTCCGCGCCGACCGTGATGGCTTGAGAGGCGCCGACCGTGACGGTTCTTACGGCTCCCACGGTTACTTCCTGGGCGACGCCGACCGTGATCGCCTCGTTGATGCCGACCGTGTGAGTCCGGTTCATCGCGACGGTGACCGTCTCGTTCTGGCCGACGTTTCGTGTGCGGTTCTCTCCGACCGACACCTGCTCGTTCTTGCCGACCTGGCGGGTGCGATTCTCCCCGACCGAGAGGGTCTCGTTCTTGCCGACCGACTCCGTTCGATTGTTGCCGATCTGGATGGTCTCGTTGTTGCCGACGCTCTCGGTCTTGCAGTCCTCGACGACGATGTCCTCGTTTTTCTGCGCGTGGACGTACAACTGCTCGGCGCCTTTTTTGTCCTCGAAGCGGATTTCATTGGAGCCGCCCCCGCCGAGGGTGCTGTTGGACTTCAGCGTGGACATCGTCTTGCTGGCGGGCAGGTCATAGGGCGGCTTGGCCTGGCCATTGTAGACCCGGCCGGTAATGATCGGGTGGTCAGGGTCCCCTTCGAGGAATTCGACGATGACCTCCTGACCGATCCTCGGGGTATAGATCGCGCCCCATTGCTTGCCCGCCCAGGTCTGTCCGACGCGGACCCAGCAGGAGCTGTTCTGATCGGCCTTGCCGTAGCGGTCCCAGTGGAACTGGACTTTCACCCGGCCGTATTCATCGACATGGATCTCCTCGCCTGCCGGGCCGACGACCATGGCCGTCTGGGGGCCTGGGATCGTGGGCTGCGGAGTCGTGCGAGCGGGGCGGAAGGGTACATCGCTCCCGATGGCCGTGAGCGAGCAGGAGTAGACGGACTCCTGTCCTCCACCGCCGGAGGAGAACTCACTCTGGGTGAGCGTGTAGTTTGCCCCTGTGACGAGCCAGTCATGGTTCTGGTCGCTCCTCGGATGGTCGGCGAGAGCGAAAGTGCCGCCGGTGTACAATCCGCGCGCGTTGGAGGTCGCGGAGGCCGCCTCGTATTGACTGTGCAGCTCCTCGATGCGCCGGCGCGCATAGGTCTCGCCGTCTCCCGTCTCAGTGTACTCCCCGGAGTAGTCATACACGTCGAAGTCGGCGGCGTTGTGTTCCCGCTGGATGCTGGCTCGCGTGTGCAGGTCTCTCTTGGTGTTCTTGAAGTCGAAGGCGTTGAGACTGAACGATCCCGGCTGGATGCGCGTCTCGACCATCCATTCGGCAATGTACTCCTCCTCGCTGATCGGCGTGCCGCTGAATTGACAACGGAGACTGTCGCATCCGGGACATGTCTTATGGGCACTGGACGAATCCGCCAGGACCAGGACGTGCCGGCCGTTCTCATGACGAAAGAAATAGTAGATCCCTTCCTGCTCCATGAGCCGGCTGACGAAGTTGAAGGTCGTCTCACGGTACTGCACGCAGTATTCCCACGTGCGGTAGGTCTCGGTGAGAGCGTCCTCAAAATCCGAGAACCCCGCGTCGCGAAAGACCTGCTTGATGATGTCCGGAACCGTCATCTCCTGGAAGATGCGGCAGTCCGCCGTGCGCGTCAGGAACCATAGCCATGGGACCATGATGGCGCTGTATCGGGCCCCATCGCCGCCGCTGGAGACCTGCGTGAAGCGGCTGATCGACCCGTTGAAGTACCGGGCCGAGCCGTCCGCCTGCTCCAGCCGGACTGTGACATTCTGCCCCACGATGTCCGAAAACTTGATCTGCGCATTCTCGCTGGCGAGATCGAGGTGGAACTCGAACAGGCGTCCGAGTTCTTCTCTGCCCGACATACTGACCAGCAGGAGCACATCCTTGCCCAGCGGGGTCTCTACGCCCACTTGCCGGTGTTGCTGCGTTCTTGCCATGAGGTATCCTCAGAAGGCCCTTTCTTGTCGGTCCACGTCCTCAGTCGAACGCGTAGGTGAGACTGCCGTCCGTCACGCCGACGTGGACCCTCGCGGCTTTCTTCCCTTCCAGAAATCGGCTCAGCAACTCGCGGCTGATCTCCGGCAACACGGTGTTGGTCAGGATCGCATCGACCGTACGAGCCCCGCTCTCGACCTCGGTGCACCGCGTCGCGATCAAGGCCACTACCTCGTCGCTGTAGGCAAAGGGAATCCCGTGGTTCTCCCGGATCCTGTGTCCCACGCGATCCAGTTGCAGGCGGATGATTTGCTTGAGCACCTCGTCGGAGATCGGGGCGTAGGGAACGACCACGAGCCTGCCGAGCAAGGCCGCCGGGAACGTTTTGAGCAGGGGCTTTCGCAGCGCCTTGCAGATCGCATCGTGCTCCGGCATCAGCCGTGGGTCCTTGCACAGATCCATAATGAGTTCGCTGCCCACGTTGCTGGTCAGCAGGATGATCGTGTTCTTGAAGTCGATGAGCCGGCCCTCGGCGTCCTCCATCTGTCCCCTATCGAACACCTGGAAGAAGATCTCGTGCACGTCGTGGTGGGCCTTCTCGACCTCGTCGAGGAGCACGATGCTGTAGGGTCGGCGTCGTACGGCCTCAGTGAGGACCCCACCCTCGCCATACCCCACGTAGCCGGGCGGCGATCCCTTCAGGGTCGAGACGGTGTGGGCTTCCTGGAATTCGCTCATGTTGATCGTGATCAGATTCTGTTCGCCGCCGTAGAGGGTCTCGGCCAGCGCGATGGCGGTCTCCGTCTTTCCCACGCCGCTCGGACCCAGAAGGAGCATCACGGCGATGGGCCGGTGCGGATTCTCCAGTCGGGCGCGAGAGGTTTTGATACGACGGGTGATCGCCTCCAGCGCCTGGTCCTGCCCGATGACTCGCTGGCGCAGTTTCTCCGTGAGGTTCAGCACCGCCTCGATTTCATTCTTCACCATGCCCCCGACGGGAATCCCGGTCCAATGGGCGACGACGGAACTCACCGCCTTGGCATCCACGCAGGGCAGGATCAAGGGGCTTTCGCCTTGCAGAGCGTCCAGCTTGCGCTGCAACGTTCGAAGCTCCGCGAGCAGGCTTTCCCGGTCCGGCCGAGGGTCCTTCTTCCCCTGTTCCGGCTCAGTGGCGGCTTTTTCGGGTTGCGCCGAAGTCCGACCCGGTTTGTCACCCGCCGCAGGTGAGTCCGGCTTGTCTTTCCCGCCGGGCGGGCCGATCTTTCCGTCGCCTGATGTTCGCAGCCTGGCTCGAATCGCCAGAATGGACGCCACGAGCTCTTGCTCCTCGGCCCAACGGGCTTCCAATTGGCGGAGCCTGTCCCGCTCCGTCTTGAGCGACTCGGTGATCGCGGCCTCACGGGCAGTGTGGTCGGTCCCGGTGGCGGTCTCGCGGCCAAGGATCTCAAGCTCGGTCTCAAGGGCCTCGATGTGGCGACGGCAGCTCTCGACCTCCGGCGGCATCGCGTACTGGCTGATGGCGACCCTCGCGCAAGCCGTGTCGATCAAACTGACCGCCTTGTCCGGCAACTGGCGGTCCGGGATGTACCGGCTGGATAGCCGGACTGCGGCGTCGAGCGCTTCATCAAGGACCTGAACCTGGTGGTGCTTTTCGAGCATGGAAGAGATGGTACGCATCATCAGAACGGCTCTGTCCTCCGCCGGCTCATCCACCTTGATGACCTGAAACCGCCTCGTCAACGCAGGGTCCTTCTCAATGTACTTCTTGTACTCGCTCCACGTGGTTGCCGCAATCGTTCGGAGCGTGCCGCGGGCCAGCGCAGGCTTCAGCAAATTGGCGGCGTCTCCCGTGCCGGCGGCTCCCCCGGCTCCGATGAGCGTGTGAGCTTCATCGATGAACAGGATAATCGGCTTGGGCGAGCTCTGAACCTCCTCGATCACCTGGCGCAGGCGGTTCTCGAATTCCCCCTTGACACTCGCCCCCGCCTGGAGCAGACCCACGTCCAGGGTGCGCAACGTGACTTCTCGCAGGGGCTGGGGCACATCGCCTCGGGCAATCCGTTGGGCGAACCCTTCGACGACGGCGGTCTTGCCGACGCCGGCTTCACCGGTCAGGATCGGGTTGTTCTGGCGCCGGCGCATAAGGACATCCATCATCTGGCGGATTTCCGCATCGCGTCCGACGATGGGGTCCATCTCGCCGCTGCGGGCCTTGGCGGTCAGGTCCGTGGAGAACCTGGCCAGCGCCTCCTGCTTTCCCATGGCCGCAGGGGCCATCGGCTCGGTTCCTTGTGCGACCTGCCTGGAGGTGCCGTCGTGGGTGGGGAGCGCCTCCTCGGGTGACCCTTTCACGATGCCCGCGAATCGGTCGGTCAAATCGTCGAGCTTGATCCTCGCGAATTCCGGCGACATGCGCGTGACGACGTTTCGCAGCCCCGACGTCTTCAGAATGCCGACGATCAGATGGCCTGTCCGAATGCTGGAGTCGCCGAACAGCAGCGATCCGTAGACCCAGCCACGCTCCACCGATTCCTCGACATGAGCTGACAGGTCGGAGATCGACGTGGCGCCTCGAGGCAATCGGTCCAGCTCCTCGACAACGTCCTTGGCGAGCGTGGAGGGGTTGATCTCAAAGTGCCGGATGATGTGATGCAGATCGGAGTCCTGCAACTGAAGGATCTGTTGAATCCAGTGGGCCAGTTCCACATAGGGATTGCCTCTGAGCTTGCAGAACATGGTGGCGCTCTCGATGCTCTTGTAGGCCAGAGGGTTCAACTTCCCGAACAATGCCGTCCGACTGATCTCAGCCACGTGCGATCCTCTCTTTCATGTGCCGAGCTAATCCCCGCGAATGTCAGAACGCAGTGGCGCGCCGGCAGGGGCAGGAACAGACCGGAGTCTCAATTTGGGGTCCCAGATATAGAATTGGAGCCCGCCGCCGTGTCGGTACTGCGGACCGACGCCGCGATGCATTGCCCAATCCACGTATGCATCTGCCACGGTGCTTGCCAGGGCCGTGAAGGAACGTATGGCCTCGTAGTACTCGGGGACGATCTGATCGTGCGGAATCGCCAGCGATGTCGGCGATGTCTGCAGGAGCGTGAAGAAATGGCCGAATCCCCCTGTGGGGCTGTGCGTCGTGCGAAAAGCCGAGAGCAGGGCGCCCTGAGGAATCAGGCGAACCGAGACTGGATACGAAAAATTGATGGTCTGCATCAGCATACAGAGATTGATTGGCACCTTGGCGCGGGCCTTGTTCGGCACGCGGTGCGAGTTGGGACCGGATGGCCGTGGGTCGGTCTGATCCGGTCGGGGCAGCAGCCAGGGATTGGGACCAAGTGACTTCCCTTCCGGCGACACGGGGTCCTTCACGGGCTGGCTCAAGTAGCTCAGGGGCACGGCGGCCTGGAAGTAATCGAGGGCTACATGCAGCCGGTCTCGGGGCGCACCATCCTCCCACCCTGTGTACTCAACAAACTCCTGCAGGGTCATCGGAAGTTGAACAGGCACCGATTCACTCGCCATTATCCCAACCCTCAGGACGATTCCTGACGCTGCCTCCAGGCTGCGGCCGCGGGCCGCTACATGGCGGCATCACTCTACCACGTGGTCGGTGCCGATGCAACGTCCAAGTTGATGTGCAGACATCTTATTTCTGTGCGTCCGCCTGCTCTCCTGCGGACGTGTGCCTCCGGCGCCGATGGATTGCCCTGAGACGAGCGGGCGCACAAGGCCGCAAAAAAAACCGGTTCGGGCTTGACAGACCCCTGCGGGAGCCATAGGATCGCGTCCAGACGTGAGTGATGAGATTCTGCAAGAAGCACGACGCTTGGTGTGCATTGCCGCAGGTGATGGCTGCTGTCAGGACTCGGTGCGCAGCGCCTGATCGGTTTGCCGGGAGGCCCGTGGTGCCTATGGAGTCCCAGGCGTTGGCAATGTAAGTCTCGCCGTCGTCGGCACCTGCGGCTGGCGATCTCTCGCGTCGGACATGCGGCTGAGCGATCGCCAACTACCGCCGTGGGAGCGCACTGTTGAGGGGATCGTGGGCACATTCGATATCGAGAGCTTGTTGCACGAGGTCACGCCCGGGGCTCGGTGCGGTGACGATATCTCCCGGGGGAAGGAATTCCTTGAGCTTGAGGCGTTGGTTCGACCCAAGCCTCCCGGGGCGGTTCAAACGGACGAGGAAGTTCAGGTCGTCGAGCCGAACTGGACGGAGGTTCGCCAGAGAGCCTACACGCTGCTTCAGAGATCAAGACACCTCCAGGTGGCACTGTATTTCTCGTTGGCGTTGCTCGCCACGGAAGGAATCGGCGGGCTTCGCGACGGATTGTATCTGATCCGTGGGTTGCTGGAGCGATTCTGGGATGACCTGCACCCGCGTCTGGATCCCGAGGACGACAACGACCCGACGGAACGGATCAGTATCCTGATGCCGTTGTCTCGTGAGCCTTTGGGCAAATGGGATCCTGTTCGGTTTGGGTCGAGATTGTGCCGCTTGCCTCTGTGTGACTCACCTCGTGTCGGCAAGTTCAGCCTGCGCGACGTCGAGGCTGCTGTTGGCGAGAAGATGACGGCGGAGAAGGATCGGCAGGCACCGCAGCTCTCCGTGATCGAGGCGGCGTTCCGAGACACACCGGTGGATGAAGTGCACAAGACGCACGAAGCGGCCCGGCAGGCGATGGAGCATCTGGATGGGATTCGAGATGTCTTCCAGGAGCGTGCGCGAGGCGGGTCGGGTCCCGATCTGAGCGGTCTGCGGGGCGATATCGAGAGAATCTGCCGTGTGCTGACGAAATACGCGGGCAATGACGACGCCTCCGGTGAAGTGACGGCACCAGAGGCCGCCGTCAGTGTCACGACCGAGACAGGGCCAATCGGCGCCGCGGTGCGGATTCAATCGCGCAACGATGCGCTGGCAGCGATGGAACGGGCTTGTCAGTACTTCGAGCGTCACGAGCCGTCCAGTCCCATCCCTTTGCTGCTGCGACGGGCACAGAGACTCGCTGCCAAGACCTTCCTGGAGATTATCGAGGATGTCTGTCCCAGCGGGCTGGATCAGGTGACCGCCGTTGGTGGCAGGCCCGAGGGGGATGCGAAGACTACATCGTAAGTAGAGCTTGCACAGTCCGGGTGGTTTCGCAAGCCGAGTCATGTTTGTCCGGCAAGGAGTTGATATGGCAGCAAAGAAGAGCGGACAGAAGTTCATTGGACAGAATCGGGCTCCCCGCGTGCAGGTGGAGTACGACGTGGAGCTGTATGGTGCCGAGAAGACCGTCAACCTGCCATTCGTCATGGGGGTCATGGCGGATCTCTCCGGCAAACCGGCGGAGGCGCTACCGGGCCTCGAGGAACGCAAGTTCCTGGAGATCGACGTGGACAACTTTGACGAGCGCCTCAAGGCCACCAAGCCTCGCGTCGCGTTCCAGGTGCCCAACACGCTCACGGGGCAGGGGAACATCAGCGTCGATCTGACGTTCGAGAGCATGGAGGACTTCTCCCCCGCTGCCGTGGCCCGGAAGGTCGATGCCCTCAACAAGCTGCTCCAGGCCAGGACGCAGCTATCCAATCTCTTGACATATATGGATGGGAGATCAGGAGCGGAAGAGTTGATGGCTCGTATGCTCCAGGACCAGGCCTTGCTCAAGGCCTTGACAGCCGCCCCGAAGCCCGAAGATCAGTCCGCTGCAAGTGCTCAGGAGGAACCGTCCAATGGCTGAGGAAAGACAACAAGCGCAGAAGCCCGAGGGACAGCCTGAAGGCGCAACGTTGGAAGTCAACGAGTTCGAGACCCTGCTGGGCAAGCAGTTCAAACCGAAGACGGATCGGGTCAAAGAAGCGATCAGCACGGCGGTCCGCACACTGGCCGAGCAGGCCCTGGCGGAGACGACCCTGATCGGAGCGGACGTCATCAAGACGATCGAGAGCATCATTGCCGAGATCGATAAGCGGCTCTCCGAACAGGTCAACGCGATCATGCACCACGAGGACTTCCAGCAGTTGGAAGCCACCTGGCGGGGCCTTCATCGCCTGGTCAGCAATCCGGATGCGGCCACCGACGAGACGCTCAAGATTCGCGTCCTGAACCTGTCGAAGAAGGATGTGGCCAAGACGATCAAGAAATACAAAGGCGCCGCGTGGGACCAGAGTCCGTTGTTCAAGAAGGTCTACGAGGCGGAATATGGCATGCCTGGAGGAGAGCCCTATGGATGCCTGATTGGCGATTACTACTTCGATCACGGTCCGCCTGACGTGGAGATACTCAATGGGATCGCGCAGATCGCCGCCGCAGCACACACGCCGTTCATCAGTGCGGCCGCACCCAGTCTGATGAACATGGAGTCCTGGCAGGAGTTAGGCAATCCGCGGGACTTGACCAAGATCTTCCAGACACCCGATTACGCACCGTGGCGGTCCCTTCGCGATTCGGAGGACGCCAAGTACATCGGGCTCACCATGCCTCGTTTCCTCGGGCGGCTGCCCTACGGTGTGAAGACCGACCCGGTCGAGGCGTTCGACTTCGAGGAGGACGTGGACGGCGCCGACCACTTGAAGTACTTGTGGGTGAACTCCGCCTACGCCATGGGAATGAACATCATGAAGTCATTCAAGGACTATGGCTGGTGCGCCAGGATTCGCGGCGTCGAGAGCGGTGGGATGGTCCAGGGGCTTCCCTGTCACACGTTCCCTACCGACGACGGCGGAGTCGATATGAAGTGCCCGGCGGAGATCGCCATTACGGACCGGCGGGAAGCGGAACTGGCCAAAAACGGCCTGATGCCCCTGTGCCACTGGAAGAACACCGACTACGCGGTCTTCATCGGTGCGCAGTCCCTGCAGAAACCTGCGGAGTACGATGATCCCGATGCGACAGCCAACGCCAGGCTGGCCGGACGCCTGCCGTACCTGTTTGCCGTGTGCCGGTTTGCGCACTACCTCAAATGTATCGTCCGCGACAAGATCGGCTCGTTCAAGGAACGCAAGGACATGGAGGACTTTCTCAACCGCTGGATCACCCGATATGTGGTTCTCGATCCAAACGCGTCCGAGGAAGTCAAGGCCCAATATCCTCTGGCGGCCGCGGAGGTCGTCGTCGAGGAAGTCGAGGGCAACCCTGGTTACTACACCTCCAAGTTCTTCTTGCGACCCCACTATCAGCTTGAGGGCCTGACTGTGTCGCTGCGCCTGGTTTCGAAGCTGCCATCCGCCAAGAAGGGCGGATAACGCTTCGCTGGAGTCGTGCGGGAGCGGAGCCACTGCGTCGCACCTGTAGGGTGCGTGATCGTCTCATAACGTTACGCTTGAATAAGGAGTGGGAATCATGGCGTTTGACTGCTTCATAAAGATCGAGGGAATCGAGGGCGAGTCCACGGACGAAAACCATGAGAAGTGGATCGAGGTGCTGTCCTATTCGCATGGCGTTACACAGGCTGCGTCAGGATCTTCCAGCAGCGGCGGCGCCCGCTCGTCGCAACGGTGCGACCTCCAGGATTTCTCCATCGTCAAGACCCTGGACAAGGCGTCGCCCAAGCTTGCCTTGGCTTGCTGCAAAGGCGACCACATCAAGACGATCAATATAGAGCTCTGTCGGGCGACGGGGGATAAGCAGAAGTACATGGAGTATGTCCTGTCGGATGTCATCGTCAGCAGTGTGCGCCCCGGTGGCTCCGCCCAAGGGGGCGAGACGCTCCCCTTGGAAGAGGTGAGTTTCAGCTACGGGAAGATCGAGTGGGTTTACACTGTGACGGATCACAACACGGGCAAAGCCTCGGGCGATGTCAAGGCCTACTGGGATCTGACGAAGAACACGGGCGGTTGAGAAGGGTCGTGACCCGAGTCTGACCTGCGGCTGCCGGTTGGCTTGATTTCGCTCCGGCATTCAGTGGTAGCACGATTCGCGTACTGAGGAGACGGACTGGATGGAAGCCGAACAGCTTATGCGGGCGGGTCGACTGGAGGAAGCCCAGAACGCGTTAGAACAGGCGATTCGTTCTGACCCGGCGGACGGGAAGCTCCGTGTCTTCTTCTTCCAGCTTCTTGCCGTCCTGGGGCAATGGGACCGTTGCCTCACTCAGTTGAAGGTGGCGGCGCAGCTTGATGCGTTCAGCCCTCTCACGGCTCAGGCATACGCGGCTGTGCTGAATTGCGAGGTGTTTCGTCATCGCGTGTTCTCCGGCGAGCAGACCCCCTTGATCTTCGGCCAGCCGGATCCATGGATAGGCTCGTTGGTTCAGGCCAACCTCTTGGCGGCACGGGGCAACTATGACGCCGCGACGTCGTTGAGGGAGAAGGCGTTCGAGACGGCGCCCGCTATCGCAGGGACCGTGGACGGCCAGGCCTTCGAATGGCTTGCCGATGCGGATTCCCGCCTGGGCCCGGTGATCGAGGCGATTATCGACGGTAAGTACTACTGGGTGCCGTTTCAAGCGGTCAAATCGATCGAGATCAGTGCCCCCAAGGACCTGTGCGATCTGGTCTGGGTCCCTGCCGGCTTCACGTGGATCAATGACGGCCAGTCGCAAGGTTTCATTCCCACCCGTTATTCGGGCTCCGAGACGTGCGAGGACAGCGCCGTGCGCCTGGCCCGCAGAACCGAGTGGATCGAGAAGCCGGGCCAGACGTATCTCGGGCTCGGACAGCGCATGTTCGCCACGGATCAGCAGGAATACGCGGTCTTGAATGTTCGTCGAATTGAGTTGCATCCGGCGGATGCGCCTCCTACGGCGGAAGGGGCCCCCGATGGCTGAGCTGATGCCGAAGGAGCTGCTCCAGCCCTGCCTGCTGGATCGATTGACGGACGACGATCCGCAAGGCTCGGGTGAAAGTCGGCGTGAGCGAGTAGTATCCTTCGCACAATTCAAGCAGGCTGTCCTGCGCGACCTGAGAATGCTGCTGAACTCGAAGAGACGACCGCCTGATGATCCCATCCACGCTCTCGATCACGCGGCCCGATCCGTTCTCAATTATGGCCTGCCCGAGATCTATGGGCATACGGTGTCTACCATCGAGCCGGCGGAGCTAAGCCAGCTCATTCGGCAGGCGATCGAGACCTTCGAGCCTCGAATCGCGCCGGGCTCGCTGACCGTTCGGGTCGTCGCGCCGGAGAAGGCCGGGCCTGCACGATCCCTGGTGTTCGAGATTACCGGCGACCTGTGGGCACACCCGGCGCCCGATCACCTCCTCGTGGAGACCGAGCTGGACCTGGAGAGCGGTTGCTGTGCATTGAAAGGCGAGGGCGTTGGATAGGAAGCTGCTCGATCTATACAACCGTGAGCTCGCCTACTTGCGGGAGATGGGCGCGGAATTCGCGCGGGAGTATCCCAAGATCGCCGGTCGCCTCGGGGGGCTCGACGACTTTCAGGGCTGCCCCGATCCCTTCGTCGAACGGTTGCTCGAGGGGTTTGCCTTTCTGGCGGCGCGCGTTCAATTGAAGCTGGAGGCGGAGTTTCCGCGTTTCACACAGTCTTTGTTGGAGACCGTGTATCCGGATTACCTCGCGCCGACGCCGTCGATGTGCCTGGTTCAGTTTGAGCCGGACTGGGAAGAGCCGGCCCTGGCAAATGGCTGCATCATTCCGCGCGACTCGGCACTTCTGAGCGCACTGGGCAAGACCGAGCTGACTCGATGTGAGTATCGCACGGCGCATGAGACGATTCTCTGGCCGCTGCGGGTAGCATCGGCCGGGTACTACGTGCAGGAGCTCGGCTCTCTCGTCCCGGAGGATGCGCCTGCGGCGAAAGCTGGCCTGCGGATACGGATTCAAACGACCGGGGCGATCCCGCTGAGCAAGGTCTCACTGGATTCGCTCACGTTTCATCTGGCCGGTCCGGGGGAGACTCCGGCGCAGCTCTATGAGCAGTTGTTTGCCGGTGCGACAGGTGTTCTGCTCCAGCCGGCAGCCAAGCCGGTCCCCTGGCGGCATCGCCTGGGGTCGTCGTGTCTTCGCCCCGTCGGTTTTCACCGGGACCAGAGTCTGTTGCCGTACGACTGTCGGTCCTCGGGCGGATACCGGCTTCTGCGCGAGTACTTTGCGCTTCCCCAGCGGTTCCTGTTCTTCGAGATGACGAGTCTGCGAACGGCGCTGCAAGGCTGCAATGAAGACAGCCTCGACATCATTGTCCTGTTCAGACAAGCCAATCCGAGGCTGGAGAACGTCGTCAGCGCCGAGAACTTCAAGCTGTTCTGCACGCCGGCCATCAACCTGTTTCCCAAGCGCCCGGATCGGGTCGCGGTCACCGGTCAGGATGCGGAGTTCCACGTGGTGGCGGATCGGACTAAGCCCCAGGACTTTGAGATCTACAAGGTCACCGCTGCGACCGGATACGGCGAGGATGCCGGCCTGTCGCAGACGTTCCTGCCTTTCTATGCGGCGAAAGATCCCGGCGGAGGACAGGGCCAGGCGTACTTCCTGACCCATAGGGCTCCTCGGGTCCAGTCGCAGCGAGAGCAGCTCCGGGGAACTCGGTCCCGCCACTATCTGGGCAGCGAGGTCTTCATGTCTCTGGTCGATGCCGAAGCGGCTCCTTATAGCGGTGAAATCAAGCAGTTGGGCGTCGAAGCTCTGTGCACGAATCGCGATCTACCCCTCCACATGCCGTTGGGAGTCGGCGCGACGGATTTCACGATGGAGAAGACGGCGCCCTGCCGGTCGATTCGCTGCCTTGGGACACCGACTTCGCCGAATCCGTCCCTGGCCGAAGGGGAGATTGCCTGGCGGGCGATCAACCACCTGTCTTTGAACTACCTCTCGCTTACGGACGAGCGTGACGGCAGCGGGGCGTCGGCCCTTCGCGACATGCTCCAGCTCTATTGTGCGCCAGGGGACCTCCAGGGGCACAAACAGATCGACGGGATACGGTCCGTGGCCTGTCGGCCTGTTCTGCGGCGGGTGACCATCCCGCGGGCGGCCTCCTTCGCTCGCGGCATCGAGGTGACCGTGACCTGTGATGAAGCGGCGTTCGCCGGGATCGGCGTGTTCGTGCTCGGCGCGGTTCTGGCCCAGTTCTTCGCCAACTATGCATCCATCAACTCGTTTGCCCAGACCGTGGTTCGCAGTAGTGAGCGTGGAGAGATAATGCGATGGCCTGCTCAACTGGGCCTGCGGCCGCTGCTATAGCGCAGGCTCTTACAGAACGGCCTTACCGCTTCGATTTCTTCCAGGCGGTACGGTGGCTGGAAAACCAGCATGCCGATCTTCCTCGTGTCGGCGAATCGAGCCGGCCTCACGAAGATGTGGTGAGATTCCACCAGCACGTCACCCTGGGTTTTCCCCCTTCGGCCGTGCACAGCTTTCAGAAGAAGACCCGGGCGGATGACGTCTCGCTGGATCTGTGGGTCAACTTCCTTGGCTTGCTCGGTCCCGGAGGCCCGATGCCCCTGTCCATCACGGAGTACGTGTATGACCGGCTGCGCAACCACAACGATCCGACCTTGGCCGCCTTCCTGGATCTTTTCAACCATCGGATGATATCGCTGTTCTATCGAGCATGGGCACGCGGCCGGCAGACGGTCAGTCACGACCGGCCGAACGATGACTGGTACGCCAACTACGTGGGCAGCCTCCTGGGAGTGGGGGGCCGGCCGTTTCGCCATCGAGACGTGCTACCGGATGATCTCAAGCTGTACTATTCCGGCCGTCTGTCCTGCCGGACCAGGAACGCCGAGGGTCTGCAAGCGGTCCTGGAGGACTCCTTTGGGCTGCCCGTGACCATTGAGGAGTTCGTCGGGCACTGGATCCATTTGGGGCCGCAGGTCCGCTCCCGGCTGGGCGGCAGCGACGCAAATTCCTGCCTCGGGGTCACTTCCATCGTTGGATCGCGGTTCTGGGAATGCCAGCACCGGTTCAGGATTCGGATGGGACCGATGAGCTATGCGCAATACGAGGCGATGTTGCCGGGAGGTGACGGCCTGCAACGATTGGCCGCCTGGGTGAGGTTCTACGTCGGCGACGAGCTTGGCTGGGACGTCCAACTTGTCCTTGGCTGGGAAGTCCCGCCTTCGCTCGGCCACTGCGAGGTTCCCGATGTGTCTCTGGGTCGCCGCGGGTTGCTGGGATGGTCCTGCTGGCTCACCACTCGTCACCCACAAAAGGATTTGGACGATCTTGTACTCAGCCCACAGGGAACATAGAATCGACGCACGGTTCGGCCACCGCTGCGGCGGGCTGCTGCCGGCATCCGGGCTGAGCTCTGGCACGGGAGAGAAGAATGGATAAGACTCTTAAACGGGACGTCATCGAAGCGTCCCACCGGCTTCGAATCGTGCAAAGGGACTTTGCCGATCAAGGGGAGTCACAACAGAAGCAGTACCTGTGTGAGGAACTCGAGCAACTCCTGAAAGGGATTCCGTTCGGGGAACGAAAGGCCTTTCTGGAGGGCTTGCTGGAACGATTCCCGGCTCGGTTGCCACAAGTGTGCGATCGTGCAGAGGCGACGGTGCCGCCGGCTCCGTCCCGGTGGCTCGCCACGGATCAACCGATGCAACTGGTTGACGCCCTGACGGAGGTGCTCCCGTCTTTGCCGGACGGTGAGAGACAGGCAATCCTCGACCGATTGCAGGGGATCGTGGGCGCACCGGCACAGACGCCGCAGGTTCCGACGAAATCGCTGGCGGGTATGCGGGCGACCCTGCAACTTGCCTCCGACGCGGAGATACACTGGGAACGGTTCGGCGATCTGGCGAATCTGCTGGCGGAGTTCGTGCTGAAGACTGAGCTGCTGGCCGCCACCATATGGGGCAAGATCGCGGCCAAGTCCTCGCTGCGACCTCCCAAACAGACCCGCAAGCTCGCCGGGCGGTTCCTCAATGAGGAAACCGGCAATCCGGAGGAGTTGACCAAGGAGCTGCAAGTGCTCCTTCAGTTCGTCACGGCGATCATGACCGCCGCCAGCCAGGCCGGCGAAGTCG
Source organism: Sedimentisphaerales bacterium (assembly GCA_016928975.1). The sequence continues at coordinate 33,081 of JAFGJR010000191.1, forward strand.
TCGCCTTTCGCTATGCCAAGCAGTTTTCCCCGGACCATATTCACGACCTGGTGGACAACGAGGAGACGCTGCGTAACAGGTTCGTCAGCACAGACGTTCGGTGCTGGCGCAAGTATTGCGAGCTTGCCGGGGACCTCGATGCGGAGCACATCGAGAAGGAGATCGAGTCTGCCATGGCGAGGCAGGCGGAGGCGTTTGTGAAGGGGCTGGATCGAGGAAGTTGAGAACAAGGGGACAGGCGGCTTATGACAGATAGTCCGATTCATTGGTACGAGGGGCTTTTTCTTCAACCTCATCACTTGCAGTCCATGCAGAAGCACTTCGCCGACTCGGTCTCCGCCGAGCGGCGGCGTCTCTGGGTGTACCCATACGGCGTCCTGAAGATGCGCCTGTCCGATGCGGAGCTGGAGAACCATCGAATCCGGTTCGATGAGCTTCACGTGGTGATGCCGAGCGGGCTGGAGCTACGCGTCCCGGAGAATACCGACATCCCTTCCGTCAACATCAAAGAGGCGATCGCCTCCGCCGGGGGCTCGCTTCAAATCAGCATTGGCGTCCCGATCTGGCAACCGGCGGGCCGAAATGTCATCGATGGCCACGAGGAGGGAGACTGGCGCACCAAGCGACTGTACCGGGTGTCAGAGACTGAAGTCCCTGATGAGAACACCGGGGAGAATCCGCAGGTCGTCCGCGTTCGACGGGTCAATGCCAGACTTCTCCTGGGGCACGAGGATTGCTCCGATCTCGAGGTGCTGCCGTTGCTGAGGGTGGTTCAGGCCGTCGGCGATGAGCTCGGCCTTCCCCGGCAGGACACGACGTATGTTCCGCCGTGTCTGATTGTAAGTGGGTCGGCCAAGCTGCGGGATCTCATCCGCGATATCACCAGCCAGGTTCTGGCCGGCCGCGGGGAACTCGTGCTTCGGACGGCCCGCGGTGGTTTCAGCATAGACCGCCTGCGCGGCGCCCAGTTTGAGCAGTTGCTTCGCCTGCGCAGCCTGAACCGATGGGGAGCCGTGCTGGAGACTCTGGGCGGTGTCTTGGGAAGGATACCGCCATTCGAGATGTATGTGCATCTGAGGCAGCTTCTGGCCGAGCTGGCAGCCCTTCGCCCCGACCGCGACGTCTTTGACGTGCCTCCTTATGACCACGACAATCCGCTGCCGTGCTTTGAGGAGTTGTCACGAAGAATTCCGCCGCTGTTGCGCGGTACCGTCGAGGCGAGATTCCTCAAGGTGTCGTTTGCGCGAGAAGAGGACGCGGGCTGCATGTGTGCCGCTCTGGACGATGAGGCGTTGTCGAAGCCGACCGAGTACTACCTGGCTATCAGGACGAAGTGGGACCCCAAGCAGCTCGCGGTGCTGGTGGAGGACCGGGACAAGTTCAAGCTGATGCCGCGCAGTTGGGCTCGCAAGCTGGTGTATGGAATCCGGCTCGCCTATGAAGCGTATCCCCCGATGGAGCTGCCGACGGAGGTCGGATTGTGTTATTTTCGTCTGATGCGGCACGAGAGCAAGGTCGCATGGGAGCGAGTCGCTCAGGAGAAAGCCGTTGCGGCCACGTGGCCGGAGGCGGAATCCAGCGATTTTGCCCTGGCGCTCTACATGCCGGTGCCGTGAAATGGAGACAGACGCATGAGATTGGTAAGCCTGTGTGAGCCGTTGTTTCAGTATGTCTGCCGGCTGAAGCGGTCCGCCGTCAAGGGCTGCACGCTGCCGCTGGAAAGGGTGCGAGCCGATGTCCAGCAGTTGTTCGAGGACATCCGGATCGAGGCGTCTCGTCAGCCCGACCTGGTGGCGCAATACGAGAGGATCAAGCTGCCTCTGGTCTTCTTCGTGGACTTTGTAATTCGCGAGAGCACCCTGAGCTTCCGGACGGACTGGGTCCCTCTGGCCAGTGACTTCCACGAGCTTGCGGGCGACGAGAAGTTCTTCGAGTTGCTCGAATCGGATCTGGCGGATTCCAGCGATGCGGCGACGGAGCGGCTGGCCGTCTACTATACGTGTCTGGGCCTGGGGTTCACGGGTCTATATACGGGCGACCCCGACACGATCCGCCGACTGACCGGCCGCATCTCTGGACGCATCTCGCGCTTCATGGATGCCGATGCTCGGGCGCGCATCTGTCCACAGGCATACGAGCACACCGACACCCACAATTTCACCGAACCGGCGGGGACGAATCTGGGCCTTGTCGGCACGCTCGTGGCAGGAGGGTTGGCTGTCTGGTTCGTCTTGTACTTCCTGTTCTTCTACCTCGTCTCCAGTACGATCTCCGCGCACCTCGACGCGATCTTGAAGATGACGGTCACTAAAGGATGAGTTCGCAATGGCCACAGGACTGACGAGCTTCAAAGATCTTCCCTTACCTCTGCAGATAGGTACGATTGCCGCGGCGGCAGGCGTCCCGGGGGGCTGGATGGTCACCAGCGGATTGTCGACAGGAATCCGGGTCATTGCCGCTATCGGGATTCCTCTGGGGATCCTGGCGATCGTTTTGCTGTACGTGCTCTACTGGAAGGGCGTGAAATGGCGCAAGGCCCGCCATGCCAAGCCCATGGAGCAGCAAGTGCTTCGCAACGCCGGCGCGGGACGGCAGGGCATCAGCGATCCGGAGCAACTGGCGAGACTCGACGATCTTCGCAAGAAGTTCGAGGAAGGCATCGCAACATTCCGGTCGGCCGGCAAGAGCCTGTACAGCCTGCCGTGGTATGTGATTCTCGGAGAGTCCGGCTCCGGCAAGACGGAGGCCATCCGCCATTGCGGCATCGGTTTTCCGCCGAACCTGCACGACCGTTACCAGGGCGTCGGCGGCACTCGCAACATGAACTGGTGGTTCACCGACTATGGGGTCGTCCTCGACACGGCCGGCCGGTTGATGTTCGAGGAAGCCAGCAGCGGCGGCACACGGGAATGGAAGGAGTTCCTGGCGATGCTGGGAAGGTTCCGTCCGAACTGCCCGATCAATGGAGTCCTGCTGGTGATTCCCAGCACCAGTCTGATCCGCGACAGCGTCGAGGAGATCGAGAAGAAGGCTTCTCAGATTGCCCAGCAGTTCGACGTGATTCAACGAACGCTGGACGTTCGTTTTCCCGTCTACGTGGTGGTGACCAAGAGCGACCTGGTCAATGGCTTCCGCGAGTTCTTCGACGGAGTGTCTGATCCCCATTTGCAGCATCAGATTCTCGGATGGTCCAATCCCCAGGAGCTCGACAAGCCCTACGATCCGGATTTCGTGGACAAGTACCTGGAGGCGATGAAGACCCGCCTGTTTCAGATGCGGCTGACCCGCATTGGCGAGCTGCTCGGTGAAGACGCCGGAGACCAGGAAAAGCCGGCGACGGACGCGCTGTACGCGTTTCCCCATGCTTTCGAGCAACTGGGTCCGAGGCTCAAGCGGTATCTGGACCTGATCTTCTGCGTGGGCAGCCAGTGGTCGTGCAAGCCGCTGTTCTTCCGGGGAATCTACTTCACGTCGTCGATGCAGGAAGGCGCTGCGCTCGATGAGGACCTTGCGGCGGCGCTGGGCGTGCCGGTGGAGTCGTTGCCTACGGGACCCGTGTGGCGGCGCGACCGCGCCTACTTCCTGCGCGACCTGTTCACCAACAAGGTCTTTCGCGAGTGGGGCCTCGTGACGCGGGCGACGAACGCACGCAAGCTGTACACGCGCCGGCGAGCGGCGCTCCTGGCCTGCGCCGGTGTGGGTCTCTTCATCCTGTTGGTTCTTACGGTGTCCGGCATCTGGGCACTTCGCGATACCGTCGGATCTCTGGCGACGGTGCTCGAGCCGGCCGCACGCCCGAAGTCCTTTCTATCGGGAGACCCAAACCGCCGGGATTCCCTTCTACTGATTGACTCGGGTCTGGGTGGCTATCGTTACCATGGGGGGGAAATCGTAGATTTGAGCGAGGGAAACGACGTGCCCTTGTATCAGTACTACAAGGACCTGACAGTGCGGGCGGACAACTGGCGGCAACGCAGCGCGCGCATTCCACGGGTCTTTCGGCCGGCGGTAAAAGGGGCGCGCATTGATACGCGTCTGCAGCAGGCGGCCGCAGGAGTATACGCGATGGGCGTGCTGCAACCACTTTTCTCCGCCGGGGCCGAGACGATGAAATCTGCCGACTGGACAAAGAAGAACGCGGAGCAAACGAATGAGCAGGTCCTGCGCTACTTGATCGAGTTGCGTGCAGGGAGGTCGCTGAGCGAAAACGGTCTCAGTTCTCTCATGGAGTACGTGCTGCTACACGACCCCAACGACCCCAGCGACCCCAACGACCCCAACAACACCCATAGGGACCACGCGACCGTACTGGCAGCTCCACTCGCCACCCTCTACAGTGGTAAACAGCAGCCATACAAATACTTCGGTGAGAAGAACAAGACCGACGTCAATACGGCGATTGACGCCGGCATCCGGTCCTTCAATGTCTACTGGGGCAATCTGGGTGAGCTGAAGGCTATCGCAGACATTGTGCATTGCCTGACCGGCGGAGACCTGGCCGGCGGCCTCGCAAACCCTGACAGTTTCGGGAGGCTCGAGCAACAATTCATCAATGACTGCGACAAAGTCGATCCGAATATCAGCGCATGGAAAAGACTGGGAGAGGACTGGGGCAAGCTGGTGGCCGCAAAAGATCGCGTGGATAAGGCGCGCGACGGCTTTGACGGGAGTGACTCCCTTCAGAAGAGGCTTGAAGATTCCCGTGAACGTTACTTCAACCGGCTGAACGATAGCTACGACGTGCTCACAAAGGCGTTGGGCGATTCCAGAGGATCGGACGTGAAGACGGACAAATGGTGTGAGAGCCTCGAATCGGGCAGGGCCCTCGCGAAGAAGCTCGGCGAGCGGGACTTCACGGAGCGGCTTGGAACGGTGGACGAGCAGTTCTGGGCCGACGGCCTGTACGAAAAGCGTTTCCGGATGTATGAGGCCGTAGTGCATTGCCTTCAGCAGCTTCGAAATGACCGTAGTATCGCGAACCTGGATGCATTGCGCAACGCGCTGGAAAGCACGCGCGAAGGCGAGGACAGGCAGTACGACGAATCCTATCGTGTCAGCGAAGGCCGCCAGGCGGTGCGGCGAGCAGTACTGTCCTGGTGGCTTGCCGAGATGACCAAACAGAAACTCGAGGAATACGTTCGGGACAGGTCAACGTCGCGGCCGAATGACAGGTTCGATCCTGGTGTCGTGACAGTGGTGTTCTCGACATGGAACCACATAAAGGAACACTGCCAGGATGCGCAGACAACAGAGGAGTATCGAAGCTACGCTTGTGATTATATGAACGATTGCCTGACCAGGCGCGGGCCCTTTATGTTGGAGGACGAAGTCCGCAAGTTGGGGAGCGAAGTCGAAGTCCCTAAGGCCACGGATTGGACAGAGCGCCGGAAGCAGATCGAAAAGATGTCGAACGATCCCATCAAGACCTACGGGAAACTGGTCGACGTCCGGGACAGAATACGGGCCTTCCTGCAACCCGTCGAAGGCTACGCGTGTGGAGGCGATACGACGACCCAGTTCGAGGATGCATGGAAGCCATTGCTTGATGAGTCTCGGCCGTTCTACAGGGACCAATGTCGGACAATGCTCACGAATTGGAGGAACCTCCCGAAGGATTTGCAGTCCGCTCGTCAGTCACTTCTTGAGACTACGCCCGGCGCGTTCCTTGGCCGCTACTTCGTCTCCTCCTCTTCTCCGTCTGTGGCATCTCCTAATTGCTTCTGGCGACATCTGGGTGTTACCTCGCTTCAGCTCCTGGCTGACGCAGTGACGGAAGATGTCAAGACAAAGGCCGGCAGGATAGCAGATTGCGAGAAGAAATTCCCCCTGGAACGGAATGGAGTCAAGGACCTCAACGACGTGAACGTCGAGGGTCTTTACGGCATCTATCGCCAGCTCTTTCCCGGCAAATACGCGCCGGATACCATCGGTGGAGGGCAGGAGACGAAGGATGAAGGCATCGACGCATGGCTCAAGAGACTTCGTGAGCCGGGCATACCTCCGTCTTTGGTTCAGGACGTCAACATGCTCCCGCCTCCGGGTGGCGAGTACACGTGTAGGGTGATAGAAGACACAATCACGACGAACCTTCGCGGGCAGGTCCGCGGGATCACCATTCGCAAGGGCGTTGGTAGTATTGACTGTTCGAACATCGGTGACACGTGGGAGATAACGGAAAGCAACGCCAAGCCACTGACCTATGACTGTTCCAAGGATGCGGTCGAAGTAGAATTCTGGAGGTATAGACCGGATCGTGCGCGCGAGACGATTGGCAGGCCCAATAAGTACAGTGGGCCGTGGGCGTGGCATCGAATGCTGAAGGAGAGGAGTGCAAAATACGATGGGAAGACCCACACCTATGTCCTCGAATTCGACGCGCTTGTCGACAAGGAGAAGACGGTCAAGGTGACGATGCAGATCGGTTTCTTCAAGGAGTCTGATGGTTCAGGCAAGCCCTTCCAGATATCCAGTTGGGCGCCTTGATCGCCGACGGGCAATCCGGCCGGTCCCCGATGGACATGAAGGCATGATACAATGGGCTCGTTGATGAGACGGTTCGGACAGTGGTTGAATGGTTCGAGAGGCTCCCGTTGGGGAAGCCGCATCATTGTCGCCGCATTCGGCAAGCACCCTGCCTGGGCTGATTTCATGGACGACGTTGGGCTTGCCACGCCGGCTCTGGTTGCCATCAAGCGGCTCTACATGGAGGGCATCGAAAAGAACATCGGCAAGTGGGCGGAATTGGAGTCCAAGCGGCCGATCGTGGAATTTGGCCACGCGTTCGTATGGCGCAAGGGACGTGACGTAGTTGCAGGCCGACTGTGGCCGTCGCGCGACCGTCAAGGCCGTACCAGCTATCCGATGGTTGTCTGTGCACACTGCCGGCGTGTGTCCACGCGCTGGGTCTACGACCTTGTCCTGCCTCGCCTGGCGAGCCTCGAGACGGAATGTCAGAGCAGCGACTCCGCGAGCGATGTCCTGGCAAGCATTTCCACCTGCGAAAGCGCCCTGCAAATGATGCTCAGGGACTCGCGCTCTTGTGACCGGGAGCCGCGAGAGAAGGCCGACCGAATCGCCCAGCTCATGGACTACTCCGGGCTGGGACCCGACGACGAGGGTCTGATCCGGATCCTCTACCATATCGATCGCGGGATGTCGGCGGGTCTTGTCTCTCGCGCCAGACGGGACGGATACACCCATTCTGCGGATGCCCGTGCCCCTGCTTCCGGCAGTCACGTCGTGGATGCCGCGATCCTCTGGACGAGCTTGTTGCTCAGTCAGTACGGTCGGCATACCGGCGTGCTCATCATCATTCCCCAACAGCAAGCTTGGATCGACGTGCTCGTCGGCGAGCCCACACCGGCACAACTGTACTGCCTGCGAGCTTCCACGGAAGCCCTGCCGCTCACAAACACGGTCCTCTACAAGATCGGCGACGAGTTTGTGGAGAGAGTGAAGCGGAGGGTAGGGGTCTTGCGAGCGCGTGGTGGTCGCTGACCGGCTGGGTCACCGTCACGGTCTCGGTCGGCTCGCGCGAGCCTTCGCGGGAGCAACCGGGGAAGGCCGAGCAGGTCATTCCAATGCTCCGACGTCGTCACGTCTGATCGTCTCCCACGAACCCGCGGGACGCGGGACGATTGAACCTGTTGTCGCCGAGTGCCCAGTTCGGTAGAATGTCCAAAGTCCGGTTGCCGGGATGGAAAGGGTGGATACTGTCCACCTGCTGAGCAGGCCGGTTGTAAGAGGGGCTGAGATTCACGAGGAGAGACGTATGTCAGGTCGTATGAGTCACTTCAACAGACGGGAGTTGCTCAAGACCATGTGTGTAGCGGCGGCGTTCGGGTCGCTCGGGTGGCGGCCGGGCTGGGTGCACGCCAGGGGCGAATCACCCAAGCCCGACGACGAAGCCGGCCGGCGGCTGTATACGCCGTATGCCAGGCCCTCCAGGGTGAGCATCGTCAAGGGCGACGAACGGCGGGAGATCGTCTTCCAGGCTCTCAAGAATATCGAAACCGAGATTCTCGCTTCCGTCGGGAACAAGAAGCGAATCCTGGTCAAGCCGAACTTCGTGTCCACGAACCGCCCACTGGCCGCATCTCACGCGGATGAAGTCCGCGCGATCCTCGACTTCTTCAAGCCGCACTTCAAGGGCGAGATCATCGTCGGCGAGTCCGCCCCGTCCAGGAACGGAACGTTCGAAGGCTATCAGAACTTCGGCTACCTGCCCCTGGAGAAAGAGTACGGCATCAAGCTGGTGGATCTGAACAAGGAACCATGGGTGTATCGTTACGTGTTCGGGAAGGATCATCGCCCGATGCCCATCCGGATCATCTCGACGTTCCTCGATCGCGACACGTACATCATCTCCGCTGCCAAGATGAAGACGCACGACCGGACGGTGACCACGCTGTCGCTCAAGAACACGCTGATCGGCGCTCCGCTGAACGATGGGCGGAAGAACGACAAGTCACTGACGCACATGGAATACAATTTCACGCCGAAGGAGACGCTGCATTTCAACATGTTCCACTTGGCCCAGGAGATCTGGCCCGACCTTGGGATCATTGACGGCTTCGAGGCGATGGAAGGCAACGGCCCGGTCGGCGGTACGCCGGTCGATGCCAGGATCGCACTGGCCAGCGCGGACCCGCTGGCGCTGGACACCCTGACGACCAGGATCATGGGCTTCGATACATCGAAGATCATGTACCTGACCGCGATGGCCGAGGCCGGTATGGGCCAGGGTGATCTGACGAAAGTCCAGGTTGTCGGCACGCCGGCCGAACAATGCCAGTATAAGTTCAAGCCCAATGAGAAGTTGATCGGCTCGTACGGCCTGGGTTGAGCGGGTCCCATTCATCATCTCGGGTCGCATCAGCGGACGTTGCCGGCTGACTGCGAACTCGCATGGGATTGCCCGTGGATGTCATGGACAAAGACAGGCTTCTCAAGTCCGATGTCGCGCGCCTCGGCGTCCTCGCAGGGTTGTGCCTGGCGTTGGGCGTATATCTGATCGCCACGACGGTCCTGATCTCCCGGGACGGCGTCTTCTACATCGGCCAGGCGCAGGGCTTTGCCGGCGATCCGATGGGCACGGTCCAGAACCGCCCGCCGGGATATCCCTTCCTGCTGTGGGTCAGCCACAGCGTGGCGAGCCTGTTCACGTCACGCGATTCAACCTTCCTGTGGATCTACGCGTCGCAGGGCGTGACACTCCTGTGCCGGGTGCTGGCGCTGATTCCGCTGTACTTTCTGGGCAAGTCTCTGATCGGCGGCGCAAGGGCGTTCTGGGCCCTTTTGATCCTTGTCGCGTTGCCCTATCCGGCGCAGTACGGAAGCGATGTGTTACGGGATTGGCCGTATGTGATGTTTCTGAGCTTCGGCGTATGGCTCCTGTACGAGGCATTGCGTCGGCGCGCGTGGTGGCTGTGCGGCCTCGTGGGGCTCGATGCCGCCGCGGGGTACTTGATCCAGCCTGCATCCGGGCAACTGGTCCTGTACGGCCTGCTCGGCTTCGCAATCGTACTGTCCGCCGGAGGGCACCGGGGTAAACTGGGACCGCTGATCGCTGCTGTTCTGCTGGTCGCAGGCTTCGCCGGTCCCGTGTTACCCTATACCTTGGCGACGGGCACGTGGGTCCCTCACCAGCTCAAGCCTGCCGTGTTCAACTCGCCGCCTGTGATCACGTCTGTGGGCGGCGGCAGCGCGAGCAGAGACCCGCTGGAATTCGAGGTTCGCGAGGGCGAGCTGTTGGAGATCGGCGTCGAGGCTCTCGATCCGCAGGGCGACGATCTCACCTTCACGCTGGCCGCTGTCCCTGTGGGATCGCGGCCGGTCTATCAGTTCCGGCTGCTCCCCGGCGGCGCACAGTTTGTGACGATTTCGGAGGACGAGAAGAACGCGCTGCTCGAGCGGTTTCCATCGGCGACGCGAGAGTACGGCGGCATTGCCTGCTACGCGTACGCGCAATCCGACGTGGCCGCAGACATCGAGCCCGTGCACCGCTTCTGGTCACCCGTACAACGACGGCACTTCTACACGATTCTCTCCTCGGAGAAGGAGACCATCCAGGCAGAGTCGCCGAACGACCTATGGACGTATGAAGGCGTTGCGTTCTATGCCTTTGCCGAGGGTCGCCAGCCGCCCGACGCCGTGCCCGTCCATCGGTTCTGGAGCGAGCAGACGGGATATTCGTGGGCGGTGACCGGACAGGGTCACGGGACATCCTTCGCCTCCGATGACAACAGCATAGATGATGGGGTGGGATGGTACATACACGTGCCCGGTGAGGCTCCCGCCGGCATGTCCTTCGAAGGCATGTTCTTGCGATGGCGCCCGAGCCCCGGCCAACATGGTGACTACCAGGTCAACATCATCGTTAGTGACGGCGAGCTGGACAGTTGCCAGCTTGTGAAGGTGACGGTTCGCGAGGGGCCGGCAGCTACCGCCCAGGGAGCTGAACTCCTGGCTTCGAATTTCGGATTTCGGATTTCTGGTTTTCCGGGTGGGTGGAGCAGGCTGGCGGGGGCGGTGGACAAGCTCTTCGATGGGTTCGCCGAGAGCCTGATGGTGTTCTTTCTCGTACCCTGGGGCGTCGGCTTGTACTACCGGATGCGCTACAAGGCGGACCGGCTGGAGCGGACCCTCCTGACAGCCGTGATCGTCGTGAACGCGGGACTGATCCTCGTCCGCTACGTGTTCGTCGCGCCGAGTATGGACCGGCGGTACTGCCTTCCTCTGGTCGCGCTGACGATCTTCTACGTGCCCATAGGTCTGGAGCATATCGCGCGATGGCTCAGCCGGGAGGCGGTAGAGACGCAAAATCTTGCGTCTCTACCCAGGCGTACCCGGTTCTGGTTCCATGTCCTGATGGCGATCGGCATCGGGATCTGCATACCCAAACTCACGAAGCCTCTGGACGCGGACAAGGGCAGCTACGTGACGGCCATTCGATGGCTGCGCGAGAATACCGGGCCGGACGAAGTAACGGCTGTCCTGGACCCTCGATTGACCTTCTACGCCCAGCGACCCGGCCTCCTGTACGCCGACGTCGTGGACCCGCGAAGGGTCGATTACGTCGTGAAGATCCTCGACAAAGGCGCACAGACCGAGGCACCCACCGGCTGGACCGAGGAACTCTCTGTCCCTCTCCACGACCGCCGAGCCAGAACCCTCGTGATCTACAGAACCCATCGCCGCAAGGACCGCTGAGCCTCGCCTGGCCGGCCAGACCGGATATTCTGTAAGTCCTTGTGAGAAGATGAGTAGCGATTTTCAAATGACGACTTGTGAGGTCGAGCGAAGAGCGGAGAACGCTTGGACGGGTGTGACCATCGAGCAGTCTGCCTGCAAATGACGAATCGACTCCCTTCGCTCGACCGGTACGGCGATCAAGTTCGTCTCCGCAGGACCCCTCCTGGATGACCTGGGCGAGCTCGATCTCATGCATCTACGCTGGATCGTCGTGGGAGGCGAGTTGGGGCTGGAAGCCTGGCCCCTGCAAGTCCAGTGGGTTCGCGCGATCCGCAACCCGTGTCCTCAGCACGACATGCCCTTTCGGTAGCCCGGCTTCCACGAGAAGAAGGCAGGGCGAACCCTTGATGGGCGCACATAGGATCAGATGCCTCTCCCAGACACAGGCTCACGTCCCGCTCTTGGATGAAGCTGCAAGCCCTCTTGTTCCACGGGCAATTCCAAAGCTGGTTGCCCCAAGTCCCGTGCAGAATATCACAGCATCCAACCGTCCCATTCGGAAGAAAGGCGCTCGGGCATCAATCGAGCCCATCGATACAGTCTCTCCTCCTGTCGTCCGCCACTACTTCACGGTAACCACATCGCTTGCACTGAAGCAGGTGCCGTCTGTGAGATCGCCGCTCAGCGTCAGGGTCACCGGCCCAGGGCTAAGGTCCAGATCGACCACCGCGAACTTCGCCGCAATATGTCCGAGGTTGTCAACATACACGCTTGTCGGGGCGACGCCGTCCAGGTCCAACGAGCCCGGAACGACAGCCGCGGCGGGAATATTCGTGTGGACCGAGACAGTACTGACCTTGGCCAGGACGATCGTGTTAGGCGACACCATGATGGCCGGGGTATCACTCTCGAGCGCGCCGTTGGCCAGCGCTATCCCAGCAAGGCCGGTTGCGAGAAGCCCGCACAGCACGACAACTACGAGAAGTCTTTTCTTCATCGGTGATCTCCTCATGAAAGCGATTCCAGGCTACCACGTACACCGTGTGACAGTCATGCAGCCCAGGAATATCCTACCGTATGTCCTCTGTGGCTCAAAACGAATTCGCTCACAAGCCCACAAAAATACTATTTCACTGTATGTAGATGGAATTTCTGGACTTGCGTTGTCGCCGCATGACGATGATTCTCTGATACGCGTCAGTCGGATCATCGACCGGCGCCGCCTCTGTTACCTGCTCGTGCGTGATCTGACCCGCGATGACCCGCCTGATGGTCCCACGGGGACATCTTCTCCTGTCTCGCTCGCCTGGATCCTGTGGCTGCAAGGTGCCGTGCCAGTCCGCCCCGCTGGCCTGTCACGTCTCTTGCTGACACCGCTCAAGCCCCGCCTCATTCGGCTGAGCAGGGACCGCCCTTTTCCGGCGGATTTTGGCGGAGGGAGCGAACCACCTGCGGGACAGGATCGCTTTGGCGAAGATCCCGGCGTAGATCAGGAGATTCGTGATGGGCGAGCAGTCTTTGGCGAAGTGCTTCCTGTGGAACAGGTACATGGCCCGGTAGAATTCGTAGCTCGTCTTGCGGTTGTTCGTGCTGCAGCCGACGCCCTTGTAATGGAGGATGTGGGCGTCCGGGTGGTACATCACCTTCCAGCCGGCCTTCTTGGCGCGGAGGCACCAGTCGATGTCCTCGCCATAGATCCAGAAGGTCTCGTCGAGCAGGCCGATTTGATCGATCGCCTTGCGGCGGATGAGCAGGAAGGCGCCGGAGACGGCGTCCACGTCGTGCGTCTGCATCGGGTCGAGATAAGTCAGATTGTACTTCGCCATCCGCTTGCTGTTGGGAAACAGGCGGCTCAGGCCCGTGAGCCGGAAGAAGGCCACCGACGGCGACGGAATGCTCCGACGACAGGCAAGCTGTAGCGAGCCATCCTCGTTCAGCACCCGGCAGCCGGAGACGCCGACATCAGGGTTCTCATCCATGAACTTCACCATCTTGTCGATCGCGCCGTCCTGGATGAGCGTGTCCGGGTTCAGCAGCAAGACGTAGTCCGCCTGGCATTGGCGGATCGCCTGGTTGTTGGCCCGGGTGAAGCCGACGTTGTCGGCGTTCTCGATCAGATGAACGTCGGGGAAGCTCTCCTTGAGCATCTGCACGCTATGGTCGACGGAATGATTGTCGATCACCCAGGTCTCGAAACTGGCGTTCTTCGTTTCTCTGTACAGCGATTCGAGGCACTCCTTGAGCAACTTCTCGACGTTGAAGCTGATAATGATGATGCCAATCGATGACCACATAGCAGCAGATTGCCTCGATGTCATTCCTGCGAAAGCAGGAATCCACCTGCGCCGCGGCGTTCCTGGACCCCTGCTTTCGCAGGGATGACCAGGAGGAGACCCGCAATCGCCATTTTGTCAGGGGTTGTCAGAATAGTTTCTTCTTCCATGTGTCGGGCGTCTTGTCGCTGATGATCTCCAGGTCAATATGGTACTTGAAGGGTCTGGGGCCTCGCTGGCGGATGTACTCGGCGACGGCGACAAGACCGTCCCTGAGCTTGACACGCGGCTCGTACTTCAGCAGCCTTCTTGCCTTGTCCGCGGAGCAATTGGCGCAGGTCACCTCTTGCGGCCTTTCCTTCACGTGGATGGGCTTGACGTCCACGCCGAGCAGTTCTCCGATGGTCGCCGCCAGCTCGTTGATAGTGATGAATTCGTCATCGGGACCGATATTAATGACTTCGCCGCTGACGCAGTCTTCCGTGGCCAGTCTCTTCAGCAGCTCCACGTCGTCCTGGATGAAGCTGAAGCAGCGTTTCTGATTGCCGTCGCCGTAGATGATCGGCGGCTTTCCCTGGAGCATCAGGTTGACCATGATGCTGACCACATTGCGATAGGGATCGTCGTACTTTTGTCGCGGGCCGATGATATTGTGCGGCACCGCGATGACGTATTCCATGCCGTGGATCGTCGCCAGGTTCCTCAGGAACATCTCCGAGCTGAGCTTGCCGATCCCGTAAGGGTCCTGGGGCCGGGGCGTCATGTCCTCCGTGAAGGGCGTCTTCTCCTGGGTGCCGTACCGGGCCATGCTCGAACACAGGATGAACCGTCTCACGTGATTGGCGATGGAGGCCGTGATCATGGAAACGGACGCTTGCACGATGTTCTTCGTCACGTAGTAGGGACTGAATACGCTCAAGCCCTCATAGGCCGCCGCGGCGCAGTGGTAGACGACATCACAGCCCTGGACGATCTTCACCATGGAGTCGTAGAAATTGCAGTCGTAGTGGTGGAACTCAACGTCTTTCGGGACGTTGTCCAGGTAGCCCCCGGTCAGATTGTCACAGCCGACGACCTGGTGGTCCTCCGCCAGAAAGGCGTCGGCCAGGTGACTGCCGAGGAACCCTGCCACACCACTGATAAAGACCTTCATTCATGCCTCCGGAGAACGCCGGACTGGCCGCCGCTCACCATCTGCAACAACCTCGCGTCATCGCCAACTCAGGTACTTCCTGAAGTCTGCAACCAGAACGCGAGGCGACCTCGTGTACTGGATCGTTCTTGCCCTTGCCCTGCTGAGAATCCGTCTAAACCCTTTATTATACTCGTAAAACCTGTCTTTGACTTCCCGCTCCAGCCGGTCGAACTGCTCTGGCTCGATGGTCTCGACCTGGCGACGCGGGTCTGCCTTGTAGTAGTGATTCGGCAGCACGGCGTAGAAGTCGTCCATCGCCATGTCCGGCTTTACAAGCCCCTGCAGGATCCCCTCATGGAACATGACGGTCTCCGGGAACGGCTCATAAACCCCGAGCGCCGCGAAGTCGGGCTTGACTTCATACATGAAATCGAGCGTTTTGTAAATATCTTCGACTGTTTCTCCGGGGGTCCCGATCAGGAAATACCCCGTCCAGTGGAGGCCGACCTTCCGGAACAACCGCGCCGCAACACGAATCTCGTCCAGCGTAATCCCCTTGTTCATCCGTTCGAGCACCTTCTCGCTGCCGGATTCGATCCCCACCTTCACGCTATTGCAGCCGGCCTTTTTCATGCGCCGGAGCATCTGCTCGTTCACGAGGTCCACGCGCGTGTTACACTCCCACCCGATCCGGAGGTTCTCCCAGGCCAGGGCGTCGCAGAACTCGGCGACTCGCTTCTTGTTGACGGTGAAGGAATCGTCCTTGAGCGTGAAATGGACGGTGCCGTAGGTGTCTTTGACGTGCCTGATCTCGCGGAGGATGTGCTCAATGGAGCGGTAGCGGACCTGCCGGTTGTCGGTGGCGCAGAACGTGCAAGAAAACGGGCAACCCCGGCTGGTCATGATCAGGCCCATGTCCTCCGGAGAGTACGTGGCTTTGTTCACCATGAGGCTCCTGTCCGGCGGTGCGAACGCGTCGAGGTCCTTGATCTTCTCGCGTGGAGGATTGTGGCGAATCGACCCATTCATCCGGAACGATAGGTCCGGAATGACCTGAAGTAGCGGATTGATGATTTCGGATTGCGGATTAGGGTTCCGGTTCGAATCCGCAATCGTCGCGACCAGTTCGCATGCGGTGATCTCCCCTTCACCTCGCACGATGAAATCGACGGATGGGCAGATTCGCAGGATTTCCTCGGCCCTGACGGTGGCGTGCGGCCCGCCTACAACGACCGGACAGGTCGGGTTGATGGCCTTACTGATCTGGGCGACGTGGAAGGCGGATGCCGCGTAGGCCGTGCACATCGTGATGCCGACTACATCCGGCCGCACCTCACGGATCATATCCTGCATCCCGTTCCAGACGGGATTATCCGCCTCGTGGAAGGAATCGA
The DNA here is from genome assembly GCA_016928975.1 of Sedimentisphaerales bacterium. Next base: position 49,076 of record JAFGJR010000191.1, read on the forward strand.
GGTATCTCTCGTAGTACCGGGTCAGACAGGCGTTGCCGATGATCGACGGATTCTCATTGAAATCGGCATCATAGACGATCACCTCGTGGCCGGTGTCCCGCAGGGCCGTCCCGACGCTCACCAGGCCGAGCGGGTAGTACCTGTTATAGAACCCGATCAGCCTGTAAAACGGTGGGTCTATGAGAAGAACCTTCACTGCCGCTCCTTCACCTCTCCTTCGCGTCCAAGACACAACCGCCGGACGCGGCGTACCCGTCGCCGGACCTGTTCTCTGCAGAGATGCCAAATCTCACGTCTCTGCCGCCAGCTTATTCTACCAATCCCGCGTTCCATCTCAACTGTTTTCCGCACAGTCCCGCGTTTGAACGATCTGCCAGCCCCTTGCGTCAGCCCAGATACCCTGCCTTTCCCAGATTTGGCCTCGTCCCGCACAGCCCACCCCGGACGTCCCTGGTCCCTGTTACGTGCCGGTCGAGGGGGGCACGGTCGGCCATGGTGAGCAGCGGCCACAGGAGGGTCACCAGTTGTCATGGTCTTCCAGCCTGATCTCCTTGCTATCGTCCAGGAACTTGTCCACGTTGAGATGGCGGCCTTTGAACAGGATTTCGCGGGCGATGATCCATATCTGGCCGAGCACCAGTCTCAGTTCCTCGGCGGTCGTCAGGCAGGAGAACGGCGGCGACCCCTGGTAGACGAACGAGTGCGGCTTCACCATCACGCTCAGGTCGGCCTCCCAAGGCGACTCGGACAGGTTGACGAAGAGCGTGCCGAAGGGCAGCTCCCATTCCACGCGCTTATGCCCGTCCACCTTCTTGCACTGGCTTCCTTCAAAGTCCAGTGTCTGGCTCGTCTCGACGCACACAATCCGTGAACGGGGAACGACAGGTAGCACGAGACCGTCCTCCGTCATGTTCACAGGGTAATCGGAGGATACGTGCAGAAGCCCGTTGGGAACGGCAATCTGAACATTGGTCACGTCCTCCTGGTTCAGGTTGACGAGCCAGAACCGATCCCGGCCGTGGGCGAGAAACAAGCCCTGAATCAGCCGGAGACGCTGCATGATGTGGGACACTGTATCGACGAGAATCTCCCGATCACCGATAATATCGCAGACCGCCTGTGTGAATCGCGGGTCGAGCTCCAGCGTACGCCGGTCGGCGTAGCGAAACAGGTATTGGTACAGAACGGTCAGTCCGTGGTCGCGTTTCAGGGCTTCCCGCGCTCGCGGCGTGGCGCAATCGATGATCCGGCGCTTCGTGGCGCTGAACCACCCGTTGACGTAGGGCTTGCGCGGATCGAAGTAGGGCATCGAGGGATTGGCCTTCAGCGTATTGATGCTCCGCGTTCGGAACAGCCGGACCTGGTTGATTCTCTCTTTGCACAGGTCCCCCCAGAAAAAGGGGCTGAGCTCAATCTCCCCGCTGCACCGGTGTCGGCTGTACCATTTCAAGAGCCGGTGCAGGATCGGCAGCGATGTGACCTTGTCTTCCCAGTACGGATTGTCCGCGTTCTTCGCATGGCAGATGAATGTGTCGCAGCGGCCGAATCTGCGCTCCAGGAGGTCGAGAGCCTTGAGTGTGTACTCACGGGTGTTGTTGCCTGCGGAAGCCCCATGCAGGCAAACCTCGAAACCGTTGTCGTGCAGTTGCCGGCAGTAATCGAGGTACTTTGTGTCTTCGAGGGTGATGCCTCGCAGCGCCGAGTCGGGCACCGGCGGGATGCCGCACCGGAACATCGGTCTGAAGGCCCAGACGGTCTTGGTGGTTCGAAACTCTTTGACCAGCAGGAAGTCGTAGACCGCTTTGACCTGCTCGAAGGTGGCGGCGTCGGTGTCGTCCGTGATGCAGAAGCCTGCCTTGTAGGGATGCGGAGGCCAAACGAGCTTCGCTCTCATCAGTCCTTGACTCCCCTGACCATGATAATCCCGGCGAGCCGGCACAGCGGGCCCACTCGCTCGAATGTGGCGTCCATCGCCTTGAAGAGGGGCAGGAGGATCGCGGGCAGACGTTTGGTCGTGAAGAGGAACTGCTTGACGCCTTCGATTCTGAATCCTGCGTCTTCGAAGAGCTTCACGGCCTGCGATCTCGTGTAGAGGGTGTCATGCACATGAGGGGCGATGCCCAGGAACTTCTTGACCGCCCCGTGCCAGGGCGAGCGCCTGTTGGGAAAGTCCACGATCGCGACGCCACCGCGACGGAGCTTTCTGTAGATCGAGGTCATTGCGGCCTGTGGATCAGGACAGAAGCGGACCGTGGAGAACGAGAAGATCAGGTCGAACGCCTCGTCCGGAAGCTTCGCGAGGCTCTCCGCGTCGTCCACGACAAACGACACGTTCGTGATGCCGTAGTGCGTCAATCTCTTGCGAGCTACCTCGACGCTGTCAGCGGACAGGTCTACAGCGGTCAGGTCTTTGAACCTCGCGGCCAGCAAGCCAGTCATGTGCCCGAAACTGCATCCGATCTCCAGGACTTTCGCCTCTTGTGACGCCGAAGCGCCGGCCAGCTTCAGCGCCTCCGTGACCTTTCTGTCGATGAAGTAATGCGAGGCTTTCGATTCCGGCACACGCGCGCTGCCGCCGGCCGCGAGCCACTCGGCGTTGTTCAACTCGCTGGCTTCTCCGTCGTACTTGGCGAGTATATCCGCTTTCACCTTCGCCGATGGGTCCACTCACTTATCCCTGCCCGAAACGATGCTCTCGTACAGACTCTTCTGTTGCGACGCGACCTGCTCGACGGCGAATTCCGTTTCCATCCTGTGTCTGGCCGCCTCCACCATCTGCCGGACCTGATCGACCGGCGCCTGCAAGTACCTCCACACTGCTTCGGCGATCGCCTCCGGGTCCCGCGGCGGGACGACGAAACCGGTCCGCTCGTGCAGCACCATCTCTGAAACCGCCCCGACGTCCGTCGCCACCACCGGCACCTTCATCGCCATTGCCTCCAGCAACGCCACGGGACACGATTCCTCAATGGAAGCGAGCACGAACACATCGAGGGCCGACAGAATCGCCGGGACATCCTCTCGAAAGCCGGTGAAGAGCACCTCTTGCTTGAGGCCGAGTTGCTCGGTCAATTGCTGGAGCCGGTCCCAGTACCCGGGGTCCGTGTCCAGCTTGCTTCCGACGATCACGAACCTGGCCGACGGGATACGGCTTCTGATCCGTCCGGCGGCCTCGATGAAGTAGGTGATCCCTTTGAAGCGGTTCACGTTGCGGATCGTGCCGACCAGCGTGCAGTCGGCGGGGATGCCCAGCTCTCGCCGGATCTGCTCTCGCGAGTCCGGGGCGCACGTATCCCGCGAGAACCTGCTCGTGTCTGTGCAGGAATGAATGACGACGGTCTTGTCGCGCAGCTTTGGATTGCCATCGGTGTATTGTCTCTTGAGGGTCTCGCCCTGCACGAGGACGCGGGAGGACAGGCGCGTCATCAACGGCATCAGCACGGGGCGAAGCGCCCGAGGCAGGTAATCGTTGTAGAGCCAGACGACCGGCCGGCGCATCAGCGACGCCGCGATCGCTGGCACGAAGTTCGTGACGCCGTCAACGTGCACGATGTCGATCTTATTGGACCTGATGATCTGACACAGGCGTGCCAGCGTATATGGCAGCACGGCGAGGAACACGAGCAGGTTTGGAATCGGCCAGCGCCGCCGGAAGCACTGGATGTGCTTGAAGACATAGCAAGCAAAGCCATCGGGGCGCCAGGTCTCGCCACCTTTGTAGCCGGTCAGGAAGAGCGTCTCGATGCCGTGCTCGCGCAGCCTCCCCGCGACGGCGTGTGCCCGCCGATGGGGCCCGCCGCAACGATTATCGAGGATGCAGTAGAGTACCTTCATCGATCGCCTGTCTCCCAGCCCTTCGTCAGCGAGGAACCGCTGCACGCCGCCAGTGTCGTGGCTTGCGGAAATCCAGTCGCGGGACCTGGTCGAGCGACAAGGATTTCACTTGCCCGTCCCTATCCGCATGAACCACTCGCAACGAATCGAGATCGCCGGCGAATCGCGACCTCCTGTGCGTCAGGGCGTGATACACCATCGGGATCCGCGCAATGTTGTAGCCCGCCACGTGGGTCAGGATGGCGTCGATACAGGCCGGGTCCTCGCCGCCGACCAGCAATCCTGCCGGCCTGGGCGAAGGCGTCACCGGCCCGTCCCCTTCGCCGGCAATGACGCCATCGACAATCGTGATGATTTGCTTCGGGACTTTCGTGCCGAAATAGGCCGCGTGGTTGAGGTCCAGGACCGTCCGCCAGAGGGTTTCATTGCCGCTCCAACTGCCGCCCGAGATCCTCCCTGCGCCGGTGGCGATCGCGGCCGCCTTCAACAGCCGGTGTGCGGTAGAATAGGCAATTCTCCTCCCAACGAACAGGTTCGCGTACTTCTCCCACCAGTCGTCGTAGACCCGGTCCGCCCACCGGGAGAACACGTTACTCTTGCAGTAATCATCGCCGCCGTCGAAGTAGGAGCCGCGGATGTGGTGGGGCAGCGATTCCTTGCGGGCGCACATCCCGACGAGGTTCTTCAATGCCCCGGTGACCCCAGTCTTCACGTGCGTCTTGAACTTGGGCAGGTTGATGAGCAGGTCGGCCTCCAGCGCTCGCTTGATGAAAAGGTACTGGTGTTTGCCCGGCCCGTGATGAGCGAGCATCAAGCTCGGCGGGTACATCGTCACCCGGAAACCCCTCGCGTACTCGCAGATCTCCTCCAGGAAGCTATCCCGCCCGAGATCCACGGACTCATACTCTACATCCTCCTTGCCCACTTGCGCGAAGGTCGGGCAGCCGGTCAGCCGGCCTTTGCGAAGCAGCACCGTCGAGCGCCAGTCCTGCACCTCGATCTGCAAGCCAGGGAATTCTCGTCGCACTACCCCCAGCAGCTCGTCCATTCCGCTGCGTCGCAGAAGGGCTTCGAAGTCGCACCCCTGCAACGGCGAATCTCCCACGACGACCGTGCCGCTGCCATTCATCGCCGACGCACACGCGTAGATCATGTGCCGGATCAGCGACGTATGGGTGACCAGCGACTCGATCCCATGGCCGAGCGGATTGTCGTCCATCACCCAGTTGGGCTTGATCACCGCCGTGCCACCCGGGCGAAGCCACGCTCCCAACGGGTCCTCCGGGTCCCGACCCCATGCCGACCACAGCCGCCGAAGACCCATCCGCACAGGATCGTCCCGGCCGTCGTACGGGAACGACCCATATGACGCCTCCGTAGTCGCCATGTACACCTCGGACTTCATCACGCGTCCTTTTTCAGGTGGAGCTTGTCGCCGAAGAAGCGGTCGTACTCGGGGGGATAGAAACGTTCCCAGCCGCCGCCGGGGTGGAGGGTCAGCTCTCCAAAGTAGACCTTGCCGTCGAAGTGGAACAGGTCGACGCGGATGTAGTCAAATTCCGCGGACAGGGTCCGCGCGATGTGGATCATCTCGGGCAGCTTGTCCGGGCGCTCGACCGGCTGGCCGTTGGGCCACAGGGGACCCCGTTTGAGCAAGCCCGCAAGTCCGGATTCGAGATTCACGACTCGCCCTGCCGGCTCCCCGGATGGGTGGCCCCATGCGCTCCAGGTGAAGGCCAGCAGGTTCCAGTCGGTGTCATAGAAGTTCCTGCGATGATCTCCGAAGCGATCGATGTCGACCTGGATCATCTCGACCTGGCCGTGGAAGCAGTGGAACTTGAAGTCCATCGGGACCAGGCCTTCGGGATCGGTGAGGAGCTTCTCCACGATCAGTCGGGGCTTGATGTCCTTGTACTGTCGCTCCTTGGAGAGGTGGTAGTGGTTCTTCTTCATCCACCCGCGCAGCAGTCGCCTCACCTGGCGCTCGTCCACCATGTCCTTGTCACGCACGATGAGGTTCTGTCCGCTGCCGCGGGAGACCTTGATGATGAACGCATCGGGCAGGTGTTCCAGGCTCAGATCGTTCACCGAGTCGAAGACGCCGAGCAGAGGGATCAGGTAGTCCGGTCCGATCTTTCCGGCCACCCACTCTCGTACGGCGTACTTGTCGGTGATCGTCGTATGAACCGGCTGGTACCCGTACAGCTTCTTCCACAGGAGCTTTTCGTTCAACGTCACCGGCCGGCGGATGTGGGGAGGCTTCTTGAACTTCCAAAGGTGGACCAGGCGAAGATAGAGTCTCTTCGGAATGCAGCGAGTCGCGATATATTGCGTCAGTCGTCCCATGCAGCGCCCTCCGGGCGAAAGCCATAGAAGAGCCAAGAAGCCACAGAGGACACAGAGATCCCAGAGACCGGAGAGGGTCCGCCGATCGCCTGAAACAGAAATCGGCCCTTTTCTCTGTGTCCTCTGTGGCTCAAAAAATCGCTCTCCAATCCGAACGTTTCCCTACCCGCTTGACATCGCGACCCGATTGTGCCGAAACAAGAGAAAGCCAAACAGCACTTGCAAGTATACCTGGTTCGAGAACAGGAAGAAATTGTAGAAAGAAAAGAGGATGAATACGAGCAAAACCAGGTAGAGATTCAAATAGGGCAAGTAACAGTCACCCGAGGCGGGTGACCGGAGACTGGAGTCTGTGGGCCATAGTCTGTAGTCCGTAGTCTGTAGTCTGCAGGTACCCGGCGCCTGCGGACTGCAGACTCCGCGAAGGGCCGAGCTCGCCAGGCCGAGCAGGTAGGGCCCCCCCGTCACGCCGATCATCCCGAAATCCTCGTAGAAGCTGCGCAGGTAGGTGTACACGTTGGCCACGTAGGGCAGCAGGAGGAACTCGCCGAAGACGGAGATGTCCGTCTCGGGGGCCAGGTGGAATCGGCAGAGCCACTTGTAGAAGGGGAAGAGGGTATATTGGCCGAAATGGTGGCGGCCGTCGAAGGTGGCGAGCAGCTCGTTGAACGCCGCCAGCGGCGAGGCTAGGTACCAGAAGAGGTGATAGAGGAATCCCTGGACGCGGTCGGGCCGGTCGTACTCGGTGCTTTTGTGCAACAGCAGGTCGATCGCGAGGAACAGCACGATCACGGCCACGAGCGGGATGAGCATTGTAGAGACGCAAGATCTTGCGTCTCTACGGGCGACCGGCCGGCGGTCCAGGCCGCGGACGAAGCAGTACGCGAAGACCATGTACGCGATGTTGACCGTGGCTTCGTAGCGGCTCACGCTCATCAGGCCCGTGGCCAGCGTGATCAACAGGAAGACGCACAGGTAGACGGTAGAGACGCAGGATCTTGCGTCTCTACGCCGGCTCGTGTCCATGTAGAGGAACACGCCCAGCAGAACGAAACCGATGGAGAACAGGCTGCTCACGATCGAGTTCAGCATCACGATCCAACTGGTCTGGAAGACGCCGGCGGTGACGAACATCGCGAATCCGTCGCGGAGCATGCCCGGATGGGTCAGTAGCTGCCCCAGGCTCACGCCCATGTGCGAGGCGATGATCGTGGTCCGGTACACCGCCAAAGACAGGCCAGCGAGACCCATCAGGCCGGTAATTCGGAGCATGTGGGCGATCTTGTCGGGGCTCAGGACCGCGGCGTTGGACAACGTCGGATGAGCAGGGGGCACGAGACGCCGGAATGCCGCCCACGTGAGATAGCCCAGCGAGAACCCGCCCACGTTCAGCACCAGCGCGACCCAGAGCGCCGACTGCGGCGAGGGGAACGTCCCGACGCACACTCCGCCGACGTACAGAGCGATCGCGGTCGTCCAGACGGCCAGGAATAGCAGCAGTGGATTGACGACGTATTGGGTCATGGGGCCAGGTCGTCCCTCTTGCCCAGGTGTCCGGTCAGGCCGTCGCGGATCGCGCGGAGCATCAGTCGCATGCCCCATCGGCCGTGACGAAGGCCCAGGCCCAGGCCGGTGAGAATCAGCTTGAAGTTTCGCAGCGTGGGGTGGTCGAAGTGCCGGTTCACGATGAACATGTTGCGGATGTTGTAGTACTGCTTCCAATCGAAGACGCTGGATGGCTGGCGTGGATGAAAGACCTTGCTGTCGACGACCGTGTACATGCGAAAGCTCCCGGCCGCTCGAAACTGAAAGTCCGTCTCGTCGCCGTAGATGAAGAACTCCCTTCGCGGCGTGCCCACCTCGCTCACCGCCCGGGCGGGGAGGAACGTCCCGTTGAGCGGGCAGATCCAGCGATACAGGCCGTCATGGACCTGGTCCCGCACGTCGGACAGCCGCCAGTGGAAGGCGCCCCTTCGCGGCGAGCCGCCAGCCGAGATCTCGCGCAAGGGGAACGCCAGCGCGTCGCCATCGGGTCGATCGCGCGAGAGGACCAGGGAATTCAGGATGAAAGGGCCGTCATGTACGGCCTGGAGCGTCTCCTTCTTTCGCACGAGCACCTCGAGCGCATTGGGCGCCGCTACCACGTCGTCGTCCATCAGCCACAGCCAATCGAATCCCGCCCCGGCCGCACGAACCATGCCCTCGGCGAAGCCCCCCGCGCCGCCGACGTTCTCCGGCATGCGGACGTAGTGCTCTTGGCGGTGTCCATCGCCGGGCGAGGCAAACCCTCTGTCTCGCAGGTGCTCGCCGGTCCCGTCGGTCGAGGCGTTGTCGATGACGTACAGCCCGTCGAGCGCGTGTGTCTGTCCCAGCAGGGAGTCCAGGCACTCGCTCAGCAACTGCTTGCGATTGTACGTCACCACGACGGCGGCAATCCTCTCTGGCTTGTCCTCAGGCACGTTCCCGGATCTTTCGAAAAAGGTCCAACGCTCGCTCGACCACCTGATCCATATTCAGGTACGCGTACTCCGCCAGTCTACCAACGAAGAACGTATCGTCCAGCCTGTCCGCCTCCACTCTGTATCTGTCATAGATCGCGTGATTGGCCGGCGTGGGGACAGGGTAGCAGGCCGGGCCCTCCTCGCTGCCGCATTCGTAGCAGACCGTCGTCTGCGGATGCTCCTGAAGGTAGAGGTGCTTGAATTCAGTGATTCGCGTGTACTCCTGCTGGCCGGGGTAGTTGACCACGGCGGCGTTCTGGAATCGCTCGATGGGCAGGGTCTCGAATCGAAAGGCGAGGCTCCGGTACGGCAAGCGGCCGTACTTGAAGTGGAAGAACTCGTCGATGGCGCCGGTGAAGATCAGTCCCTCGCGATCCACCGAGCCTGCGAGATCGCTGTACTCCGTTTCCAGGCGGACCTCGATGTTCGGGCTCTGGAGCATTCGCTCGAACATCCGCGTATAGCCGTCCCTGGGCAGGCCTTGCCAACGGTCAGAGAAGTACCTTATATCTCGGTCGAACCGGACCGGTAGCCGGCCGGTCACCTGTGCGTCAAGCTGCTCTGGGTCCAGACCCCATTGTTTTCTCGTGTAGTTCCTGAACAGAAGCTCGTAGAGCTCCTCGCCGACCTGCGAGACGACGACATCCCGCGCGTTCTCGATTCGCGCGAGCCTGACCCTGCGACGCTCGAAGTATTCCCGCATCTCATCGGGCGTGAACGTCCGGTTGTAGAGTCGCTCCATCGTCTCGATGCTGATGGGCAGGTGCACTTGCCTGGTCCCGAGGTTGGCGAGCACGTGATGGACGTAACCGTTCCACTGAGTGAATCGCGAGAGGTAGTCCCACACGGCTTTCTTGTTTGTGTGGAAGATGTGCGGGCCATACCGCTGGACGAGCAGGCCGTGACCGTCGTGCTCATCGTACGCATTCCCGCCGATGTGATCGCGTCGGTCGATGAGCAGGACGCGCTTGGCGAGGCCGTTGGCCAGTCGCTCCGCGAGCACGCAGCCGGCAAAGCCCGCTCCGACGATGAGATAGTCATGCGTCACGGCCTACTCCCCCGGCTTGCGGCCGCAACACGTCGATGCCCTTTCTGCGCAGAACGACGAACATGACCGTCGTGACGAATGTCTCCGTCAGCAGCGCGGCGATCGCGACTCCGACGTGCCGAAAGGGCACGACCAGGCTCAGGGCCATGATGACGTTGAAGAAGCCGGCGGTCGCCAGCACGCGTGTCATGGCGCGTTTGAGCCCGAAGTTGACCATGATCTGCACTCCGAAGATGTTGCTCAGGCCGATGATGAACGGCAGGAACGAGAGAATCCGAATGACCGTGACGCCCGGGGCGAACTCCGACCCAAGGGCGGCTCGGGCGACATACGGAGCCGCGGCGAACAAGGCCACGGACAACCCGAGGGTGAGGACACTGACGATTCTCAGGATGTGCGACGCGAACGTCAGGGCCGCCCGCCTCGACTCGGAGACGAGCTTGCCGATGTGCGGGAAGATCGCTTGTGACAGCGGGATTTGCAGGCCCTGGACCGCTCGTGCGATCTTGTCGCCGGCGGCGTAATAGCCGACGGAAGACACGTCTGCGAACAAGCCCAGAATGACGATGTTGCTGGTCGTGTAAAGGTTGGTGGCCATTCGGGACAGGAAGATGTGCCAGCCGTTCTTGAACTCCCGCTTGAGCACACCCACGGCGGGAACGTAGAAATGGACCGGGAATTTGCGGAACGCCATGACCAGGCCGATCAGTCCGGTCAGAATGCTCGCCGTGGACTGGAGCGCCGGGACGTAGATGTAGTCCGCCGGCCCGGTGACGAAGAGGAAGATCGAGACGATGTACAGCGCCCTGGCGATGACGTTGACGATAGCCAGAGCCCTCATTCGCTCCATCCCCTGAAAGAGCCACGCAGGCAGCAGCCACTGGCCAACCACGTGCCCGAAGGCAAGGAAATAGATCGCCCAGTCCGCACGAAGCCTGGGGATGGACAGGACCAGAACTGCCAGCGTGACAAGGCTCAAGACCACCAGCAGGAATTTCGACACCATGACGGCGGAGAAGATCTCCGAGACCTTCTGCCGGTCCTCGCGGTGCACGGCCACCTCGCGCGTGGCGGAGAGGCTGAAGCCGTAATCGGTCAGGGTCAGGAAGTAGATGCTCACCGCCCGGGCCAGCTCCACCAGGCCGTACCGTGAGTCGCCCAGCACCCGGAACAGATACGGGAGAATGATCACCGGTACTACGTAGTTGCTGGCCTGGACGACAGACAGGGCGACGAAGTTGTCGGCAACCCTGCGGTTCCGTCCCCAAGCGGCTTTGAACGTTCCGAACATCCTGCTCAGCGCCTGTCCCGACCGGCTGGCTCGCGCACGACGGCGGTGAAGGCCGCAATCATCAGGAAGACAACGAAGACGAGCGCCGTCGTGCCTGCCACATGCTTCGGCACCGGGTAGATCACAGGGCTCTCTCCGGCACGAGTGCTCGCCAGAACCAGGTTCTCCGTCTTGCGCATGTAGGACTTGAGGTAATCGGCCTGGGCCTTGTCCTTGCTGGCCAGCAATTGCTCGCCCACGAAGCTCAGGAACTGCTGTGCCGTGTAATTCGTCTGGATGCTGCGTTCGACCTGGTCGAGCAGCTTGTCGGACAGATCGAGCAGGCCGACATAGTAATTGTACTTGGTCTCGTTGCCCAGGATGGTCTCTTCCAGATCGACGATCTTGGACTGGACCGCTCGGACCTGATAGTCCAGAGGCAGGAACTCCCGGCTGTTTTCCACGTCCGAGAACTGCAGGACGAGCTTGTCCTGGTCCGCTTGGGCGCGATTGCTCTGACCATTGGACCGGGAGCCAAGCCCCTCCAAAGCCTTGAGCTTCTCAAGTCTCGCCTGCTCTCTTTGCAGGTCCATATCCAGGAGGAAACGGTTGTTCTCGATATCCGCGGCCAACGTCTTGAACCGGCGGGTCGTCTCCTTGAGGTCGCTTCGGATGACGTACATGGGCAGCACGTTCTCGAAGTTGGCCGTGACGATCGCGGCGACCGCCTCGACCTCCTGGCGCGACCGGCCGGTGACCTGGATGGACAAGAGTTGTGCCTGGAAGGAGATGATCTTCTCGGACGTTGCCGGGTCGGTGGTCTGCAGCCGCCTGGGGTAGGCCGGCGAGACGGTCAGTTTAAGCAGTCTCTCCAGCGAACCTTCCGTCTGGCAGTCCAGCAGTTCCTGGGCGCACCGGGTCAGTCCTTTCTCCTGAAGCGCGCCGGTGATTCTGTCGCGGTTTTCAAGGCTATAGAACTGGCGCACGAGGACGTTGTATTCGCTTTCGCTGATCGGGTGCTCGTAGACAAACGTGGCACTGTGCTTCTCGGGCCACACGAGCAGCAACGCGGCTGCCGCTATGGCCGGTACAATCGATACCACCGCCACCAGGAATCTCCGTCGCCACAGCAGGTGCAGGAATTGCAGCATCGCAGGTTCTTGACGCATGTCCGCCGTGGCGACAGGGTTGGCGGCGGTCTTCGTTTTGTGGTCCGGGTTCTTCATAATAGTAGGCAACTGCGAAAGGCGTCTCCCTAATGATCGGCTTCAACGCATCGTCTTATTCCCCTGCCGAGCGACGGATCACACGGTCAAGCGGCCAATATAGTCAGTGACTGGACCCATGTCAAGGTACGGACTTGCGTACGGTGCACCCCAGTAGCGGCTGCCAGGCACTCAAGTTGCCCCCGGTTCTTGCCGACCATAAGACGGGCGAATGCTGCTGTTGACAAATGAATACAGCTCTGGTATGATAATTATCTGACTACGGATGGGTGTGACGAAGAGGGTTCCTACCGATCATCCAGGGATCCCGCTGCACGGAGGTTCAATCGCGACAGGTGCACAGACACGGAGTGCCGGTCGCGCACACTACCGTTGAACATGGGTGGGCCCAACTATGAAGAGCCGAAAGAGAGCAACTGCCCCCGGCAGTCGATCCCTGTGCGCTACGCTGGCGGTGGTCTGTCTGGTGATGGGGACGGCGACCCTGACGCAGGCCAAGTCGCTGTACGTGATCGCCGAGGTCCTCAAGCTGGGCGGCTCCACGCCGGTACGAGCCTACAACATCGGGTCGGGCGGAATCCTGACGTATCAGACGGAATATGGCATCCGCTCTCGCGGCGGCGGCACCATCGGGTTGGCCATCGATTCCCTGTCCCAATCCCTGTTCGTCACCTATGAAGCCTCCGACGAGATCCAGGTGCTCAACGCCGTGACCATGCAAGAGTCGCTGGTCGCCGTGGCGCCCGGCGCCGTGGATCTGGCGGGGATCGTGTACGACCACGACAAGCAGTTGCTTTATGGTGTCGATCGCCAGGAGCCCAACCTGTATGTGTATCGATGGGAGCCCGACACGGGGCAATTGAACAGCGTGCCAGGCTCGCCCTTCAAGCTGAGTGGCATGACGGCCTATGGAATCGCCCTGGACGAGATCGACGATCAGCTCTACGTGGGTAATGCCAGCCGCGATGTGACGGTGTACAACACGGCCGACTGGTCGCTGGCCCGCACCATCACGCTGCGCCGGTCGGCCATCAGTGTCGCCGTCGATCCGAAGAGACACTACCTGTACACGGGAGCCGGCTTCATCGACATCTTCTACCTGACCCAGTACAATCTCGCCACGGGCGAGGAAGCCGAAGTCCTGGTTGACCGGGAGGCGGGAGTCATGGGCCTGGGGGTCGATCCAGCCACAGGACTGGTCTATGTGACCACCGGTCGCAACAATCGCACCGGCGGGGACGACCTGCTGGTCTACGATACACATCTGGCTCTGATCCAGACCGTCGAGGACATCGGAAATCCGACGGGTCTGGCGATCCCCGGCAAGGAGACCAGCTACAATCCGCTCCACCTGGTCAAGACCGTGGAGCAGGCTTCCGGACTTCCCAATCCCGCCGCTGTCCCCGAAGTCCCTATCGGCGGCGAATTCACCTACGACATCTGCTTCGATCATGATGGTTATGCGCTGACCGACATCACGATCTTCGACTCGCTGCCGCCTGAGGTGACGTTCGTGACGGCGGATGGCGACGGGACCTTCGGCCAGTACGACGCTCAGACCCACAGCTACATCTGGACCGATCCGCCTTTGTCCGAAGGAACAAGGACCTGC
>JAFGJR010000003.1 GCA_016928975.1 Sedimentisphaerales bacterium
CATAGTTCATAATACCCAAGTCAGCCCAGCGACTGAACCGCTTGGCCGACGGCTGTAGTTGTCCAATTCCCGCTGAACCAACACACTTCCTACCGCCTATCACTCTGGACCGGGCGCTGCCTCAGATAGTCGGAGTCCTCCGGTCCGGCCAGATGAAGGAGGCACAGCGTGATGCTATCAAAGAACTGGGCCTGGGTATGCCTGACCAGTTCATCATGGAACTCGTGACGGGTTTCTCAGCATCGTCGGCTCTGGATGGTCGGATAGCCGCGATGAGCCCCGCAGTCGACCAGGCACAGTGATAGAATATCTTATCCCGCGTGAGGCTTCAGATGGCAGGCCGAGGGATGTCGCACCCGAAGCCAGTGAAGAAATACTGTTGCATTGTAGGTCCCACGTTAGTAAAATGGATAATCAGAGAGCCATTGGAAGCCCGAGCATCTATGGCGGCGGGCTTCATAGCGAGGATAGTCAATAATGACGGAGGAAGGCTTATGATGTCGCAAGAGAAGACGCTTCCGTCCTGGCAGAGGATACTACTGACGGCGCACCTGCGCGTCCGACTCGCGGTTTTGGTTGCGATGTTCGCGGCAATATTGTTCCAGACAGCGAAGGCGGACTCCATCCGGGTAATCCATGTGGATATGGCTGCTTCAGGGGCAAATGACGGTTCGTCCTGGGCGAATGCACACACGTACCTTTGGGATGCCCTGGCGAATGCAAATAGGTTGCGATCGGGTCGTGTTTCTCGATCTCCCGTGGAAATCCGTGTCGCCCGTGGCGTCTATCGGCCCGATAGAAGCTCAGACCATCCTTTCGGGACTGGGGATCGAGAAGCCACTTTCTATCTTCGCGACGACTTGAGCCTCCTAGGTGGCTTTGCCGGCGCGGGTGCGTCTGACCCTAATAGCAGGGACATCGTCTCGTATGAGACGGTTCTCAGCGGGGATCTGGCGGGGGATGATGTCGCCGTCGCCGATCCGTGCGACCTGCTCACCGAGCCGACGCGGAAGGAGAACAGCTACGCCATCGTGACCGCAGGCATCTGCTCCAGGTCCGCCGTCCTGGATGGATTCACTATTCGTGCCGGGTACGCTGAGAGACTCGATTTGTCCGGAGGGGCGGGATTGTCTCTGTATTCGTCGAGCCGCGACGCACCCTGCTGCCCATCAATAAGGAACTGCACATTCATGGGCAATGCCGCTCACACCGCCGGCGCAATCCGTGTGACGAGCGCTCGCCCCGAGTTGGTCAACTGTTCCTTCCTCCAGAACGCCGGTATCGTAGGAGGTGCGATCTGGTGTCAACCCTCGCGCATCGGGACACCCAAGGTTTGTGAGTTTGTGATCAGGGGATGTACGTTTGCGGATAACTACGCCAGGGATACCGGAGGTGCCATACACATTGACTATACTAATCCACCGACAATAGAGGACAGTCTGTTCACCAGGAACTCCGCCAAAGTAGGCGGTGCCATATATGTGCGCACACTTGAAACAGTGAACATGGCAAACTGCCGCCTCATCGGCAACAAGGCCAGCGAAGCCGGTGCAGCTGTCTGCTTTGACGGAACGGAGTTGAGCATGACTTCTTGTACCATCTCCGGCAATCTGGCTCCGGTTGGGGGAGCCCTTGCTCGCCTGGAACTGGTGCAGGAGAGTCTACAGGCCGTTCTGGTAAGCATCGTCAACACGATCCTCTGGAGTGGAGACAACCAAATCCACGTCGGCGAAGGCATCCATATGAACGTCATGCACAGTGACATCTGCGGTGGATGGCCGGGCAAGGATAATCTCAACGCCGATCCCCTTTTCGCGAATCCGGGCTACTGGGACCCGAATGGGACCCTGGATGATCCCAACGATGATTTCTGGGTCGATGGCGATTACCACTTGAAGTCCCAGGGTGGGCGGTGGGACCCAGTCAGCCGAAGCTGGGTAAAGGATGATGTGGCAAGTCCTTGCATCGACGCGGGGGACCCGAATAGCCCTGTCGGGGAGGAGCCGTTCCCCAACGGCGGGCGGGTCAATATGGGCGCTTACGGCGGGACTGCCGAGGCGAGCAAGTCCTATTTCGGCGAGCCGGTGTGTGAGACGATCATCGCCGGCGACATCAACGGCGACTGCATCGTCGATCTGAAGGACCTGGCCCTCCTGACCGAGCACTGGCTCGCTGCCTCCGACTGAGACGCATGGCGACAGTGAATTCCGGACGGGAGGGTGCGACAGCGAAGCCGGCCTTCGGGAACAGGAGGAACCATATTCGACCCAAAGGACCGATATTGCCTGGGAATCGAACGTATGGCGACCTCTGCGGACTTCCACGTGGCCGGTGTAGGTGTACAATTGGTTTGCGGGCTCTTGCGTCCGTGCGTATCATGATTCCTCATGCACGAGAGATCTATCGATGCCTTTGCACAGGCCTGCCGGTACATGCCGGGCGGGGTGAACTCGCCCGTCCGGGCCTTCGGCGGCGTGATCGGTGGAGACGCAAGATCTTGCGTCTCTACACCTCTGTTCATCGCTTCGGCCAAAGGGTCCAGGATCTTCGATATCGACGGCAACGAGTACATCGATTATGTCGGGTCGTGGGGCCCGATGATCCTGGGCCATGCCCACCCGGCGGTGATCGCCGCCATTCGCGCGGCCGCCGAGAAGGGGGCCTCGTTCGGTGCTCCCACGCTGGCCGAGACAGAGCTGGCTACGCGCATCGTCGGGGCTTTTCATTCCATCGAGAAACTCCGATTGCTCAGTAGCGGGACCGAGGCGGTGATGACGGCCATTCGCTTGGCGCGCGCCCATACCGGCCGGGACCTGATCGTCAAGATGGCCGGTTGCTATCACGGCCACAGCGATTCGCTTCTGGCCCAGGCCGGCTCGGGTCTGGCTGAGCGGGGCGTCGCCGCCAGTCCCGGAGTCCCGGACGCTCTCGCCAACCTTACGGTCGTCCTTCCTTACAACGATATCGAGGTGGTTCGGCAGGCGTTCGGCAAGCACAAGGGCCGGATCGCCGCCGTGCTGGTCGAGCCTGTGGCTGCCAACATGGGGCTCGTGCCGCCCGTGCCGGGCTATCTTGAGCAGATGCGCCGCCTGTGCGATGAGAATGGCTCCGTGCTGATCTTCGATGAAGTGATCACGGGCTTCCGCGTCGCATTCGGCGGAGCCCAGGATCGCTACGGCGTCCGGTCCGATCTCACGTGTCTTGGCAAGATCGTCGGCGGAGGCTTGCCCCTGGCTGTCTGTGGGGGTCGGGCTGAGATCATGGACCTTCTCGCGCCCGTGGGCCGGGTGTATCAGGCCGGCACTCTGAGCGGCAATCCCATCGCAACCGCCGCCGCGATTGCGACACTGGAGGTCCTTGCCGAGGGGCGATGCTACCGCGAGCTGGAATCCGCCGGTGCGAACCTGGAGGCCGGTCTGGCACAGGCTGCCTCCGAGGCCGGCGTGCCTATCACCATCACTCGCGTCGGCTCCCTCCTGAGCTGCTTCTTTGCGGACAGCAGCGTACGGGACTTCGATGATGTGAGAGCGACCGATATCGCCACCTTCAAGAGGTTCTTCGCCGAGATGCTGCGGCGAGGCATCTACCTGGCTCCGAGCGCCTACGAGGCCATGTTCCTGTCGCTCGCTCACACGAAGGCGGACATTGAGCGAACGGTCGAGGCCGCCGCGGAGAGCTTCCGGGCGATAGCAGGGAAGAAATAGGACGCGTAGGACTCATGGGACCAATAGGACCTGTGATTGGGATCATTCTGTTGGGCGCTGTCCAAGTGGCTGCTCCGAAAGACGTGCCGGATGTGCTGGGTGTCACGCATGTGGCGGGTCGGTACTGCCTCACCGACAAGGACTTCCTCAACGAGGGCGCCGACCAGATCCTGTCCCTGGGCTCGCGGGTTATCAAGGTGTGGTTCTACGGCAAACGCCACGAGCCTCCGATGGCCATGTACCCCTACAACTCGCACTGGCCCAACGTCGATTCGCTCGTCGAGGGCGCCAGGATTGCGTACTTCAAGCGACTGTTCGGCAAGCCGTTCACCACGTACGTCATGGTCGTTACCTCGCTGGGTCGCGATGACGGCTACTGGCGAAAAGGCATCACCGAGGAGCAGAAACGCGACGAGCAGCGTCAGTTCTACGAGTTGGCCAGATACCTGCTAACGGGGTACAAGAGCACGGGAAAGACCTTCGTCCTCCAGCACTGGGAAGGCGACTGGATGGCCCGCGGCAACTTCGACGCCAAGACCGAGCCGACGGCGCTGGCATTGGCGAGCATGATCGAGTGGCTCAACGCCCGTCAGGCGGGAGTCAATCAAGCCCGTCAGGAAGTGGGGGAGCAGGGCGTGCACGTGTATCATGCCGCCGAGGTCAACCTCGTGGTCCAGTCGATGCGCGACGGGGTCGCCGGCGTGGTCAACAAGGTTCTGCCGTATACGCACCTGGATCTTGTCTCTTACTCCGCATGGGACTCCGCCACCTCGCACTACGCCGACCCGAACGTTCTGCGGCATGCTCTGGACTTCATTGCGGTTAACGCCCCCGATAGTGCCGCCTTTGGCAACCACAACGTCTATCTCGGCGAGTTCGGCATGCCGGAGAACAACTACACCCTTGCCCAGATTCAGACGGCCATCCCGAACGCCGTGCAGACCGGCCTCAAGTGGGGCTGTCCCTACATCGTCTATTGGCAGCTCTACTGCAACGAGCTGAAAGACCCCAAGACCCAACCGCCCGTGAAGACCAACGACGCGGTCCGAGGCTTCTGGCTCATCCGCCCCGACGGCACGAAGTCCTGGGTGTGGGACTACTTCCACGGCCTGCTCACCGCTGGCCCCGC
Organism: Sedimentisphaerales bacterium; assembly: GCA_016928975.1. Next base: position 4,834 of record JAFGJR010000003.1, read on the forward strand.
CTTGCCGGCGTCGAACTGAGAGCGATCCATCGCCCGCCCGGAGCGAATTGGCTTTGTTTTCACGCAAGCACCAATCGCCCTTGGAATCTCTATGTCTTTTGTTGACAGACATTTATCGCATAGTCCACCTCCTGACGAATTGGCTTTGTTTGAAGCACCCGACGTTGTTCGTAGTGACGCCGTAAGGCGTTCTCGTGGCGAAGGTGTCCCGCCCTCGTCCTCTGCCACGAATTGGCTTTGTTTGCAACGGGTGCCCGCTCCTCAGTCCGCAATCCGCGATCGACAATCCGCAATCCCCCGATTGGCTTTGTTTGACGCCCGGCCCTGTGACTGGAGTTGCCGCCGACGCCATGTGGTCTTCTCCAGACGTCCCAGACCTCCCAGATTTGGCTTTGTTTGACGCGCCGGCCGGCGGATGTCATTGCCGCGAAGCTTGTCCTCGGCCTGATCGAGGAGCGGGAATCCAGGAGCCCATCGATCGTTCAGACCCCGCGGGCTTGTCCTGAGCCCAGGCAAATTGGCTTTGTTTGACGCCCACGACAGAAGTCGCGAAGTCAGGTTTCGACCCGCGTTTCTGGGACAACACCAAGGATCAGGTCGGCTGACCCGGACTTTTGTCGGGCGCGTCTTGTTTCGCACGCCGGATCAGCCCCAATGTAGCCCAGCCGCCCTCGGCTGGGTCACCCCCGAGGGCGGGGGTGCCACTTGAAACTTCACACTTCCAACTTGAGACTCTACCATTGGCTTTGTTTCGCACGCCGGCCTGGGATGTCGTTCCCGCGGAGCTTGCCCTCGACCAGATCGGGGAGCCGGAATCCAGGAACCCATCGTTTGTTCCAGTCCCACAGGGTCTATCCTGGGCCCGAGCGAATTGGCTTTGTTTCGCAGAACCACCGTGCCAGTCTTCAATCCGCATGCCGCACTCCTCCGATTGGCTTTGTTTCGCAGAATGGCTTCCCACCACGGAGACGCGGTGGCCACGGAGAATGAAACCGGCACATGCGGATCATTCTCGTCTCCGCGAACTCCATGTCTCGGTGGTAGATTTCTCCGCTGGCCATGAAAGGACCCTCCGAACTCGGGTCTATCGTTCGTTATTCAGTTGTATGGTAATCATACAGCAACAGGTATTCTCTGTCAAGGGAAATCCAGCCAAATGACGTAGTTCTTTGACACAGATAAACCCTTGCGAAGAATGCACTTACAGCCACAGAGGTCACAGAGCCCCCATCGCGGCCTCGCTGCGCTCGGCCGCAACCAAAAGCGATGGAGAGCTTTGGCGATGAGAAGGTATAGTAGCATCCTCGTGGATA
>JAFGJR010000192.1 GCA_016928975.1 Sedimentisphaerales bacterium
CATAGTTCATAATACCCAAGTCAGCCCAGCGACTGAACCGCTTGGCCGACGGCTGTAGTTGTCCAATTCCCGCTGAACCAACACAGCCCCCGCAACGCCGGGCTGAGGCGCACGCGCAGCGCGACGCGGCAAAGGCAAGAAACGCCAGAACCACAAAGACTCGCGCAGAGCCGCAGGGACGCAGAGATCGTAGACACGCGCCGAAGGCCAAACGCGTTCTCAAGGCGACTCGCAGGAAGACGACACGCCGCAAACCTCGGCCCCCCGCCAAAACACGATCCCGAAACAGGCCGACATCAGCGCGTCAGCGGTAGGCCGGCCTCCGCCCACCGCTCTTCTTTTCACCACGGAGAATCGTAGGGTGTGCCGTGCACACCGATCCGCCTCTTGTCATTCCAGCGGAAGGCCTGCCCTCGACCTGATCGGGGGCTGGAATCCACGTGTTCTCACGCCGGGACGCGGCGGCCTTTGATGGACACGCCCCAATAAAGCACCGTACCCCGCTTCGGTCCCCACATAAAGCCACCAAGACACGAAAAGAATGAACACGAAGGAGCTCCCCCCCCCGGACTCTGTGGCTCCGTGTGAGAACCAGAAAAGGCCGATGGCGAATCGCCTGTCGTCTTATCCGAGGTCCAAATCCAGGTTACGATGGTATTGGCTACGCCGAGCATGATGCCGCTGGATTTCGAGAAATGTACGCGACACCTTCAGTTCCTCCCGGGAGCACCATCTATGGTTGTCCCCGTTTGTTAGTAATCCATGTTGAGCAGGTCGAGGTCTTTTATGATCCAACGATCAAATGTCAGCGGGACTCCCATAATCGCATGCCATTTCTTGATGGTCTTGTAAAGGTCCCGTTTGACGATGTAGTTCCTATCCGGAGACACTGTCGCAAGTTGAAGTTGTCTGCCAAGGCCGGCGTGTGCCAAAGATAGTCTCTGACGTTCGTCCTCGTCAAACAATCCATGACGCATGAAGTACCCATCAGAGGCGAGCATATTACAGAGTCGGGCGTGCCACTCCTGCAGGACGGTCCAGTCTGCTGCGGCCATGAAGACCGGCTCCGAGGATCGATTCGGATCTTCACTGAGTGCAACGCCCACTTTGTCATGTAATCGCCGTACAATGACTAACTCATTCGATACCTCCAAGACGTGTTCCTGGCTGAGCCACCCGCCACGCTTGAGCAGTTCCCCAAGATGACTGTGGACCCTCTTGAACAAGCGAAGTTCAGATGAGTCCCTTATTTGCCTCCATTTCTTAAGTGGGTCTCGCCCGAGTCCAACGAACAGAGTCTGATCACTGAGATCGAGCATATTCTGCAGCTTAGTCGAGGTTACACTATACGCGTAGATGGTCCTGATCATCTCGGTCTCATCATTATTATCGTCGCGGCTGAATAGGCCGGATGACATCACAGGGCGAAGTGATTCACAGTAGAACGCTGGGTATGTGATGTGGAATGAGAGCGTTTTGTCATCGCAAGACGCGCCGAATTTGGGAAACTGAAGGACCTGCTCATTGAGCTTCCAGTCACGCGCAACCGCCAGCATGAGGGACTTCTTCTCGCTATGGGCACCTAGCAGATCCCAAGCCCAAGTTGCCCCTAACCCCCCGGATGTTATTGCTATTACAAACACCACCGATCTGAATCGTTGACCCTTCTCCCATCCTGCCTGAACAAGCGATCCCCACACAAGTGCCAGTGTGGAGCACACTAGAAAACCCACGGCGTGCCCACGGGAAAGCCACATGAGAGATGACTATTAGGATGAAGACAGTAGCTACGCAGCCGTTGCCCTGGAAGACGTTGACTCTCGGGGCCCCGCTCTCTGGCAGGGGGATATTCTCTTTGAAAACCCTAACCTTCTTGCGGAGAACTGAAGAAAGCCATCTGAACAGGCCCACTAGTGCCTCCCCAATAGGTTCAGTCCTGCGGGCATGTTTCTGGAACGCCCGAAGGGAGAGTCACATATGTTCGCCCTATTCTCTCTCGCTAACGCCTCGCCCTTCGACGTCATAGACCACCGCTCATTTTGACTACACCGCGCCCATTCGATGCAGGAAGGGCCGCAACTCGCATTCGGCGTAGCCGGACCAGGAACGTATCTTCGGAGGTCATTATGCCGGAGGTAGGTGAGTTAGACAAGAGAAAAGAACTGTTGTCAGTTGGCAATTCTCAGTTGCCGGGCGCCAGCAGGGCAATCGTTTCTGACCCCTCATCCCTGAACCCCACCCGTCGTCGGTTGGATCGACGTGCAGTTGACAGCCACGGGTGGCAGGTTTACTGTACGTGCCATTGGTGGTAGCAGAAGGTTCGATGGATATGTCAGGCGACTTATTTGGAGGATATGAATGGACGCGATGGCCAGATCTCTCAATTCCGTGCCGATGGTTGTGATTCTCTCCCTTCTCTCACTGACGGCTTGGAGCGCGCCGGCGGCGGAGCTTCCTGACTGGGAGAACCCCGAGGTCGTCGGGCGGAACAAAGAGCCGGGTCATTGTACGCTCATGGTGTATCCCGACGTCGAGACGGCGCTGGGGTGCGACCGCCAGGCGTCGCCTTTCTATCAGTCGCTCAACGGGCAATGGAAATTCAACTGCGTCCGCACGCCGGAGGACCGGCCGAAGGACTTCTACAAGCCTGACTTCGACGTGAGCCGGTGGGCCGAGATCCCGGTGCCCTCGAACTGGGAGATGCACGGCTATGACCACGCGATCTACCTGAACATGCGGTACCCGTTCCCGACGAATCCGCCGTACATCGCACACGACTACAATCCCGTCGGCTCGTACCGGCGGGAGTTCACGATTTCCGACACCTGGGACGGCCGGCAGGTGTTCCTCCACTTCGACGGCGTCATGAGCGCCTTCTACGTCTGGATCAACGGCCGGATGGTGGGCTATAGCGAAGGCAGCATGACGCCGGCGGAGTTCAATGTCACGCCCTACCTGCAAAAGGGCAAGAATACAATCGCCGCGGAAGTGTACCGCTGGTCCGATGGCAGCTACCTGGAGGACCAGGACTTCATCCGCTTCAGCGGCATCTATCGCAATGTGTACCTGTTCTCCACACCCGCCGTGCACATCCGCGATTTCTTCGTCCGCGCGACGCTCGATGACCAGTACAAAGACGGCGTCCTCATGATCCGCCCGAAGCTGGCAACGTATGGCAACGAAGAACTCAAGGGCTGGACGGTCCAGGCTCAGCTCTATAACGATAGGAGCATCGTCCTGGCACATCCGCTGACGATCGACGCGCTGCGGATCGTCCAGGAGAGCTATCCGCAGAGGGACAACGTCCGCTTCGGGCTCCTGAGTGCCGCCGTGCCGGGCGTCAAGCCGTGGTCCGACGAGACACCCAACCTCTACACGCTCGTGCTCACGCTGCACGACCCCTCCGGCAAGCTGGTGGAGGCGGAGAGCTGCCGCGTGGGGTTCCGCAAGGCGGAGATCAAAGACGGCCAATTCTTCGTCAATGGCCGCTCCATCCGCTTCTTCGGCGTCAACCGCCACGAGCACGACCCGGACACAGGCAAAGTGATTTCGGTCCACCGGATGATCGAAGACATCAAGCTGATGAAGGCCAACAACATCAACGCCGTGCGAACGTCGCATTATCCCAACGCCCCTGAGTGGTACGACCTGTGCGACCAGTACGGCATCTACGTGATGGACGAGGCCAACCTCGAGACACACGGCGTGGGCGGACTGCTCTCCAACATACCCGTCTGGCACACCGCCTTTCTGGAGCGCGCGATCCGGATGGTCGAGCGCGACAAGAACCACGCCTCGGTAGTCTGGTGGAGCCTCGGCAATGAGTCCGGGTGCGGGCCCAACCACGCCGCGATGGCCGGCTGGATCCACGATTACGACCTGACTCGCCCGGTTCATTACGAGGGTGCGGCGGGGAACCCTGACTACCCGTACGTCGATGTGATCAGTCGGATGTATGAGAGAATCCCGGGAATCATCCGCCTGGCGACGAACAGCGATACCCGCCCGATGGTTCTGTGCGAGTATAGCCATGCGATGGGCAACTCCGTCGGCAATCTCAAGGAATACTGGGACGCGATCCGCTCGCACAAGCGTCTGATCGGCGGGTTCATTTGGGACTGGGTTGATCAGGGAATCCGCATGAAAGCCGCGGACGGCAAGGCGTTTTGGGGCTACGGCGGCGACTTCGGCGACAACCCCAACGACGGCAACTTCTGCTGCAACGGCCTGGTCCAGCCCGACCGCAAGCCCAATCCATCGCTGCGCGAGGTCAAGAAGGTCTATCAGCGCATCCACGTCACGCCGGTCGATCTGCGAGCCGGGACGTTCAGCATCGAGAACGAATACGACTTTCGCAATCTCGATTTCGTCGATGGCTCCTGGGAGCTGACCTGCGACGGCAAGGTCGTGCAGCAGGGCAAGCTGGAAAAGCTGACTCTGGCGCCGAAGGACACGCAGAAGATCACGATTCCGCTGGGCAAGCCCGATTTGAAGGCCGGCAGCGAGTGCTGGCTCAAGGTGACCTTCGCACTGGCACAGGACGAGTCATGGGCACCGCGCGGCCATGTGGTTGCATGGGACCAGTTCCAGATGCCGTTCGAGGTCCCGGCTGCTCCGACACTCGCGCTGGACCGGATGCCGGCGGTGAAGCTCCAGGAGCAGGACAAAGCCTTCATCGTCTCCGGCGACGACTTCAAAGTGGTTGTGGGCAAGGGCAGCGGAGCCATCGAGTCGCTCTTGTTCAAGGGGACGGAGCTGGTCACAAGCCCGCTGATCCCGGACTTCTGGCGAGCGCCGACCGACAACGATAACGGCAACGGGATGACCCGTCGCTGCGGCGTGTGGCGCAGGGCCGGCGCGGAGCGCAAAGTGCAATCGGTCAAGGCCGAGCAGGCCGGGCCGCAACTCGTCCGCATCATCGCGGATGCCACGCTGCCCGTCGGGGACGGCACCAGGTGTCGCACAACGTACGGCATCTACGGCTCGGGTGACATCGTCATCGACGCAGGCATGGAGCCTGCCGGCGGCAACATCCCCGAGCTGCCCCGTTTCGGAATGCAGATGGCGATCCCCGGCCGGTTTTCCGTGATGACGTACCTCGGTCGCGGGCCATACGAGAACTACTGGGACCGCCACACCGGCTCGGCGGTCGGACTCTACTCGGGCTCAGTCGAGGAGCTCTTGCACGTCTACACCCGTCCACAGGAAAGCAGCAACCGGACCGATGTCCGCTGGCTCCTTCTGGCCGACAGGGACGGCGCCGGCCTGCTGGCTGTGGGCATGCCTCTGCTGAGCGTCAGTGCCTGGCCGTACAGTATGGAAGACCTGGAGAAAGCGGCGCACGTCAATGAACTGCCTCGCCGCAACTTCATCATGCTGAACCTTGACTACAGGCAGATGGGCGTCGGCGGCGACGACAGTTGGGGCGCCCGCACGCACCCGGAGTACACTCTGCCGGCCAAGTCCTACAGCTACCAGTTCCGACTGAAGCCCTACGCCAAAGATATGGGCGATCCCGACGCGCTCGCCCGCCAGAGCCTCGCCGGAAGCAGCAGCCCTGGCCGGCGCGTCTCGCTTTTCGATGGCAAGACCGTCAATGGCTGGACGCTCCTCAAGTGCGATGCGGCCGTGGACAACGGTGACATCCTCATCGCCGCCGGCAACGGCCTCGTCCAGACCGAGAAGAAATATCGCGATTTCGTCCTGGAGTTCGAGTGGAAGCCGCTGCGCGACAACAAGTGGGACAGCGGCGTGTATTTCCGCTACAACTCCGTGCCGCAGGGCCGACCCTGGCCCGACCACTACCAGGCCAATCTGATGCAGGGCATGGAAGGCAACGTCAGCGACCTGCCCGGCGCCGAAAGCAAAGGCCTGATCCAGCCCGGCTGGAACCGCTTCAAGCTGACCGTGCGAGGCACGAAAGCCGCCCTGGAAATCAACGACAAACCTGCCTGGCAAGCCGAGGGCCTGGCCGAGCCCGAGGGATACATCGCCCTGCAAGCCGAGGTCCCCGGCGGCGGCCAGCACCGCTTCCGAAACATCTACCTGACCGAGTTGAAGTGAGGCCAGAGTCGTGCCCATCGCTGTGTGATTGCACCAGCAGCGGAATCGAGTATAATGAGCGGACCAAGGCGAAGATATAAGGAGATGGGCATGGTACGCGTCTCTGACGAGCTGATCGAGGAAATGGTTCGGACCGTTGTAGATGAGGTTGAGCCTCGTCGCATCTATCTTTTCGGGTCCTATGCCCGGGGAGACCAGACAACCGACTCAGATGTCGACCTGCTCATTGTCGAAGATCAAGGCTTTGGGCCGGATCGAGACCGCTGGTCCGAGTTGAAGCGTATCCGCAGGGCCCTGAGACCCTTTCGCGTCCCAAAGGATATCCTGGTCTACAGCCAGGAGGAGTTTGCTGCCTGGGAGCAGTCCGTCAATCACGTTGTCGCCCGTGCCGTCAGGGAAGGGAAGCTACTCTATGAGAGATCTTGAGCAAGCCAAGAGCCTTCTCCGGGTAGCCGAGAGAGACCATCGCGCCCTGTGTGGCATGGAGAGCTCGACAGTCTTCTCCGACGAGATCTTCGGGTTTCATGTTCAGCAGGCGGTGGAGAAGGCCCTGAAGGCTTGGCTGTGTGCTCAAGGCATGACCTTTCCGAGGACCCACGATCTGGATGAGCTGGGTGCTCTGCTGGAAGAGACCGGTCAGAGGCTTCCCGCGTTTCTGTCTGATTTGTTGGAGTTCACCGATTTCGCTGTCGCCTTTCGATATGAGGCCTTCCCGGACATGGAGGGTGACATTGACAGACGAGCCTGCGTTGACAAGGTCGCCCGTCTGCTGCAACACGTTCGCCAGGTCCTGAAACACAGCGAGTCGTGATGCTGCACAACGCCACGAACACTGAGGAATCTAACGTTCCGCACACCCTGCGAAATCACAGGCAGGAGACTGCGGACTATTCAGCTTTGACTACAGGAGTCCAGGCATGAGGAATCGTATACGAGGGTTTGTCGGAATGTCTCTGTTACTGGCGTGCCTGTCTGCGGGCGCGCTCGGCCAGGACGGGTCTCTCACGCCGGCGATGGTCGAGAGGATTCGCGGCGGGTATCAGATGGACGCGCACACGCGGGCTATGCGCAATGCCCTGACCGCCACCGGGATCAAGAGCATCGCCGAGAACCGCGAGATCGTGGCTGCCCATACCGACAAGTTCAGCCACAAGATCAAGACCAAGGGCATCAGCAATCAGAAGGCCAGCGGCCGGTGCTGGATGTTCGCCGGCTGCAACCTGATCAAGCCGGTCCTGATGAACAAGCTCGACTTGGACGAGTTCGAATTCTCGCAGATTTACCTGCAATTCTGGGACAAGATCGAGAAGGCCAACAAGTTTCTCGAATGCATGATCGCGTGGCGCGACCGCGATCTGATGGACCGCGAGGTCACGTTCATGATGCAAGACCCCTGTCCGGACGGCGGGTACTGGGAGAGCTTCGCGGACCTGGTGACCAAGTATGGCGTGGTTCCCAAGGAGGCCATGGCCGAGACCGCCAGCTCTGAAGGCACCAGGATGATGAACCACGTGCTGGCGACCGCCCTGCGCCGACAGGCAACGGAACTGCGCGACCTCTACCGCCAGACCGGCTCGGTGGCGAAGATGCGCGAGGCCAAGGAGAAGATGCTGGCCGAGGTCTATCGTGTGCTGGTCCTCAATCTCGGCGAGCCGCCGGTCGAATTCACCTGGCGCTACAAGCTGAAGGACAAGGACAAGAAGAAGGCCGGCGAGAACGACGAAAAGGACGAGAAATCGGACGACTACAAGGTCCAGCAGAACTGGAGCGAGCTGCGCACCTACACGCCCAAGTCGTTCTACAAGGACTTCGTCGCGCTCGATTTGAGTCAGTATGTCAATATCGCGGACGACCCGATCCGGCCGAAGGGCAAGCACTACGAGGTCGACCTGACGAACAGTGTCCAGGAGGGCCGCAACTCGAACTACGCGAATGTCGATATCCAGATGCTCCGGGACGCCGTGATCAGGGCGCTGTTGGACAACAAAGCAGTCTGTTTCGACGCCGACGTGTCGCCCGACCAGGACGATGCCAAGGGGATCATGGCCCGCAACCTGTACGATTACGAGTCCGTGTACGGCATCAAGCTCACCGTGGGCAAGGCCGAGCGGCTGCTCTATCGCGAGTGCACGATCAACCACGGCATGACGTTCATCGGCGTGGACCTCCGTGAAGGCAAGCCGGTCAAGTGGCTCGTCGAGAACAGTTGGGGCACCGATCGTGGCGATAAGGGTCTGTGGACCATGTACGACGATTGGTTCACCGACAACGTCTACAAGGTGATCGTCCACCGAGACTACGTCCCGCCTGAGACGCTGAAGACCCTGGACCAGCCCGCCATCAAGCTGCCCGTCTGGGATCCCATGTGGTAGGCATTACCTGTCCGGCCAACGGCGTCTTCTCGCGGGCTGGAGGACGGGGACAATGCTCTCATGGGATGGAAAAGAGTGCACCGATGGCAGCGAACAGACAGGATAGGCCTTTGACGACCCGGGACCTGCCGACCGAAGAGCACCGAAGCGCTGACTACGTGCCGTCCTCTGCCGGGTCGTCCTCGGGTAGAGGCAGACTCAGGAGCGCGCGAATGTCCGGGCGGCGGAGTGCTTGGTCGAGCTCTTTCAACTGCTTCTCAATCTCCGCCAGCGTGGCCGCGTAGTAGTGTTCCGTGTGGAAGAAGAACATGGCCGTGTCAGCGTCCACCACGTGGATCTGCCCGCCCTTGAGTTCGGGCATAAGCAACACTCTGCCGACGCTGAAGTTCCGCAGACGCAACTCGTCGATCCCGCCGTTGAGAACGGCAATCCTTTTGATCACCAGCGCACTGCGTAGACGAAGGATGTCCTGATTATTCTGAATCAGGATGGTGTGGCGTTCATGCCCGTCGGGCGCGGGCTGATTCAGCTCCCACAGCAGCCTGCCCCAGGCTTGCCGGTCCGGACAATCGAGCAGCCTGATCTCCGGAATCGGCTCCGTGCCGAGGCGGTTTTCCGCCAGCGAGGCGCGGTCACGGCGATACGTGATCGCCAGTGCCTGGCGCCCGAAGTCCGTCACTCCACCCGTTGTCTTGTCCTTGAGGCGTTCCTCGAGGAACCTGACGCTGTAGCCGCCGACCTGCTGGCCCTCGAAGTAGATGATCTTCGATGTCTCGATCTTCCGTGCGATGTCCAACCGTTTGATGACCTCATAGATCATCCGGGTGACGAGGATGGACTCGCCCGGCACGCTGTCCCGCACGAAAGACCGGAACGGTTCGGCTTCGCCCAGGTGGAAGTTCTCCTGCGCCGCCTGTCGTGCCAGCTCCCGATATGCCACGATGCGCCGGTTCTCCAGCAGGAAGGTCAGGTCGAATACGTCCTCGCCGCGAATCCGATAGGAGTCGCGGAAGAGTTCGTGTCCGAAGCTGTCGACGAAGTCCTCGTCCTTGGGAAGCGCCCGCAGGACATCCCGTTTCTCGGGGAGGACGTGGGGTGTGAGAACGATGATGACCTCGCGTTTGATGCGCTCGTTCCTCTCGGACCGGAATGCGAAGCCAATCAGTGGCAGGTCGCCCAGGAGCGGGACCTTTTCCTGGATCCGCGTGTCCTCGCGAGCGACCAGGCCGCCAATGATCAGCGGAGTGTTGTTGGGAATGCGCCCGTAGGTCTGTACCCGGCGCGTGGACACGGTCGGGGCCGAGGCCAGAACCGTTCCATCGGCGGCCTTCATCTCCAGGTCCTCGCCCGGAACCCTGGCCGAGACAATGGTGTCGATGAGCATACTGACTGCCGCACCAGACTCGTTGATCCGGGGCCGAATGTTCAGCACGATTCCCGTCGGCAGGTAATCGAACTGGAAGCTCACCTTCGAGGAGTAGGTGCCGAGTCCCTCCAGGCTGCTGGCAATGGGAATATCTTGTCCGACGCGGATTGTCGATTGCCGATTGTCCAACGTCAGCACGCTGGGACGCGAGAGGATCTCCGCCTTCCCGTTGCGGACCAAGGCGCGAATCGTAGCCGCCCAGCTCCACTCGTAGTCTCCTTCGAAGAGCTGATTGAGCTTCGTTATATCAGGAGCATACAGTCTCAAGGTCTCCGCCGAGGATCCGGCATTCAGTGAGCCGGCGGTAATGGAGAGGGGGAACTCATTCAACGCCCACTCGACGCCCAGCTCCTTGAGGCCCTGTTCGCTGATCTCCAGCACCATCGCTTCGATGAAGATTTGCCGGGCCGGGCGGTCGACGTACGTATCGAGGATCCGGCGGACCTCACTGAACTGCTCGGGGTAGGCTGGATGGAACAGGACCATGAGTTGCGTCATGGGCGAGGCAATCGTGTTGTCCATCAGCTCCGAGGCAGCGCCCGGCGCCATGGAAAGCTTGCTCCTGCCGCCCGAGCCTGGCTCCTTGGAACCGACCAGACCGGTGTATTCCTTCTTGGGGTCCTCGATGTTCACCACGTAGGGAAGCTTGGCGAAATCGACTTTCGCTGGGACTTCGGAGGGCTGGCTCAGAGTCGTGATGCCAAAACCTTTCAACATGCTGACGGCCGTGGCGGCATCCGCGTAGCTGAGTTGAATGAGCCTGGCTTCCAGATCCCGCACGGTCAACTCCGCGTGCATCGCGTTGATAGAGGCGATGATCGCAGCGACTTTCGGTTCGACCTGCGCCAAGTCGGGATTGGCGGATAGCGCGGCGTCTTTCCTGACAATCACTCCAAGGACCCACAACCGAGGTGGCTGTGAGACGAAACATCGATATCCGAACCGCAGGACATGCGCGCCGTCCTCCCCGGATCGTGCGATGGTCCTGTCGCCAAGAACGCCCCCAGGGGGAATCGGCAGCGCATCAGCGATAGCAGCCGAGCCTGTGGCGTAACCGAGCGAGGAGGCGAAATCCAGGACCAGATGCTCGATGACTTCTTCGACTTCGGCACGACTGAGTTTCGGTAGCGTGACGGTTACTGTCGACTGCGCCGGCAACGCCGGTCCGGCGGTCATGTCCACGGCTTGTGAAACGCTGATTCTTGGAGGCAACGCCCCTCCCTGATTGCTCGATGCATTCGGATCGGGCCGGCTCGTCTCCGCTGCGGCGGTCGCGGGCGGGGTCGGCAGATCGAGAGCGTCCATGGCTGCGGCCAATTCCTTCAGCTTCGCCGGATCATTCGGATCGATAATCGTGCCGTTCTGGACCTGCGGCCGCTCCAGAATAACCGTGCTGTCGGTGTCGATGCGCGAAGCACACCCGGCCAGAAGAGACAGACACAGGATGCCCACTGCCGCCACCGGACCTACCGTAATTACGGTAGCATGGATCGACATTCTGCCTTTCCTACGCGAGACGAATGTGTGAGCTGCACAGTCTCTTGGGGTCGCCATTGCCACTATCATCTCCACACGGCCTTCTTGCTTGTCATCGTGAGTCGGTACTATTCCACCATCGTATCGGCGATTACCGGGCCATTCGGTTACAGAAAACCCCACATCCAAGTGGAAGACCGCCGTGGCCTGGGGAGAGCGAGCAGCCACAGCATCGGCGGGAGCCTTCGTCCGCGTCTGTGGCAAACACGCTGCCCGCCACGGGTCTGGTCCGGCATCGCGCCATGGTTTGGGTCTGATCGTGACCGCCGCAGCGACTTGTTCAGTGACATTATCGGTCGCAGAGCGGCCGAGCATGCACCCGGTCCTCGCCTGCTTCCCAGATCGACCGACATCTCTTTTCGATTGACAATCCGATATCAAAAGGCTACAATACTGCTACGATCAGATGCATTGCACCGTGGCATCGGAGGAGTGATCGATTGCTGGCCGGAGGCCCTCTTCGTACCCTGCGTTTCACAGAAAGGACAAATGCGATGCGGACTCTCGCAGAGGTTGTGCACTCGGTGCCAGCCAGTGGAAGACATCGGCCTATTTGGGCAGCGATGCTTGTGCTTGGACTGCTGTTCGGCACGGCCCTCGGACAGATCAATGTGAACAGGACCGGCCTTCACGATGCCAATCAAGTCTTCGGCATCGACGGATCCGCGTACGTGGACCCCTGGACGAACAACCAGACCATTACCGTATTCGGCCAGGGCGACACGACCGACCCCCACCTCTACACGGACGTCTCTTTTGGCATCTACGGCATCGGTTCGGCCCCTGCATTGACGAACACCAACTGGATCGATGCCAATGGTGTCGGAGGGTTCACCAGCATCAGCGACGGCTTCGCTTCTGCCATGGTCCAGACCTATGGCATTTGGGGAATGGCGGACGTCGCCAATAGCAGCACCGTCACCGTCGCCGCCACAGGGGGAATCGCCCATAGCTCCAGTGAGTCCAGCTTCGCCAACGCCAACGCCCGCACTTATGGCATCAGTGCTCACGGCGCTCTGGTCAATAGTGGCAGCCTCTTCGTCACCGCCACCGGCGGGACCGCCGAGAGCAACGGCAATACACCATTCTACTCCGGCGCCTTGGCCGAGGCAGAAGTCTTCGGGATCTACGGCCACAGCGAGGTGAACAACACCGGAGGCATCACGGCCCTTGCCACCGGAGGCACCGCCACCAGCGCCGGCGGTTCCGCCAATGCCTATGCTTATGCCTATGGCATCTATGGCATGTTCGAACAGGTGACCAACAGCGGCGACATTGCGGTCACAGCCGCGGGAGGCACCGCCAACGTGCAGGAAGGGAACGCCGACGCTTACGCCTATGGCATCCTGGCGCTCGGGAACGTGGCCAACAGCGGTGATATCACCGCCACCGCCACCGCTGGGCCAGGGTTCACCACCGAGGCCTATGGCATCTTCATGAGCCAGGGCGAAGGCGGCATCCCGAGCACTCTCACGAACACCGGGACCATTCGCGCCTTTGGCAACACCGCTTATGAGCTGTACGTCGCCTACGGTACGACGACCCTGGTCAATGTCTACAACGTCACTCTCGACGGCAACCCGCAGGACCCGTCCATCTTTGTCAACGACGGCGCGACGCTGGCCCTGAACAGCGCGGCCCTGACCGTGACCGACGTCCCCGGCGACACACTCTGGAACACCGAGTACCGGTTGTTTGGAGTCGGCGAGCAGGGGTCGGTGGGCGGCAACTTCGGCAGCGTCCAAGCGGTGAATCCTGACGTGACGGCACGGTACTACACGGGCGGCACGGCCAACGCGGCTGACGACACCGTGGCTCTGGCTTATGCCCCCGAGGCATCCGAAGCCCTTGCCTCCGTGACTGCGGAGAAGCAAATGATCGGCCGGGCTTCCTCTGCGATCAATGAGCACATGACCACCGCCCTACTGTATGACGCGCTGTCGCCGGATGAGTCGGACGAGGAGTCCGACCCTAACTCGGCAGGCGAAGCGGCACTGGGCCGGACGCCCTGCCAGAGGGCCGGTGGCGTATTTGTCGAGCCTCATTACTCCTATTTCAAGAAGAACAAGGACCCTCTGGGCTACGACGCAGGGGCATGGGGCCTGTCGGCCGGCTACACGCAGTGCGTTACCGACAGCCTCCTGGGCGTGCACATTGGCTATGGACAATCCGACATCGACTACACTGGTACCGGGTACAGCTCCAACAGCGAGGTCCAGGACATCGCGACCAGCGGCATGAACGGTTTGACTCGATGGCAGTCCTGGGTCTTCCGCTACGGCTTCACGGGCTTCCATGCCTGGCACGAGTACGACGGTCTGACCGGTCTGTCGTTGAATCAACACGAGACCGCCTCCTACACGAGTTATGGCGGCACGGCCTTGCTCATGGTCGGGCGCACCCTCCGGTACCGCAAGCACGTGTTCTTCCCGGAAATCGGCGCGGACTGGCTCTGGGTCCATCGGCGAAGCTACACCTCAGAGGCAACCGATGCGGGCTGGGACACCCGGTATTCGACCATGGATGACCACGACGTGGCAGGGGAGCTGGCACTGCATTGGCTCAGCAGATACAGGTACAAGAAGCTCCTCATCGAGCCATCCGCGTCCATTGCCATTCATCAATTGTTGACGGACGGTGACACAGAGACCGTGCAGTCGATCGAGGGAGCAGATCCCGTTCTGGTAAAGGCGGAACAGGATCGGACCTCGGTCGCGCTGGCGGCAGCGCTGATGCTCCGATGGTCGCGAAGCACCTTCTCGCTGGCCTACGACGGCCAGTTTGCTCGGGACGTGCAGGAACACAATTTCTGGGCGAAGTTCAGGTGGCGATTCTAAGGCAGCCCTGCCGCATCATCGGCCCCGCCAATCGCCTAAGATGCGCCTGAGGCGATGCAGGATGCCGTCGCGGGCCAGCTCCGGCGGCACGACCGCGGAGGCACGCAGTCTTTCCAGCGACCTGGCGTTCTCTGCGGCGCGGGTGGCTGCCAGGTCCGAAAGCATGCGGGGAATCTCCTCCCGTAGCGACAGCAGACGAGCGAACGCACCACGGTCGAACTCGAGCAATTCACAGTTGGTGGTGGCCGTCATGGTGGCACTTCTGGGCAGACCGGTCAGAAGACTCATCTCGCCGAAGAGGGCTCCGGGCTGCAACTCGAATTGGATGGGATGGGCCGTGTCGGAGTTCATGATGCTGCCCTTCACGATCCCCCGAACCAGGACATAGAACGATTCCCCATCGTCATCCTGTCGCATCAGGACTTCGCCGGTCGTGAAACGGGTGCGTTTGACATCCCGGGCGATGGCCCGCAACTCATCTCGACTAAGCAAACAGACGCCCTGGGCGTCGGCCATGAGCTTGCGGCCGAAGTCGCTGTGGACCAGATCGTCCACGTTTCGCTCGATCTCCGAGGCCAGCGGCTTCTCGAACTGCTGGGCATGGACAGCCTCCATGAAGTTGCTCAGGAGCCGGCCACTCATGGGGAAGGGGATCTCGATCCCCCGGCGGTTGAACTTATACCAGATCATCCGCATCACGTCGCCTTCGATCGCCGTGCGAAAGTGGTAGTGATGCGACCAGAACCGCAGCACGTACTCGATGCAGAAGTCCTTGAAACCGGTGATATATGCGTCCGGCTCCGGCTGCTTGAGCACCTCGGGCACGTTGGCGGCGGCTTCCAGCAAGGCGGCGATGACATCGCCGGGCGCATCCCCGTAGCTGGCAGCCACCGGCACGTCGTGCCGACGCAAGGTCGTTGGGACGCAGTAGTTGTAGACGGTCGCGCCAGCAACCCTGCTGTTCGGAATGATGATGGTGTGACCGCCCTTGCGAATCCGCGTTTCTCGCCAGTTCACGAGGGTCACCTGGCCCCTCAACCCGTCGATATCGACCCAGTCTCCCACCTGCATGGATCGGCACGCGTGCAAGGACATGCCCGCCAGCAGGTTCCCGAGCACGCCTTGCATGGCAAAACCGATGACGCCGGTGACAATGGCCGTGGAGGTGAGCAGCACACCGATCTGGTAGTTCAGTTGGAATCGGATCAGCATGAAGGCCACGGCCAGCATAACCGCCAGACGCAACAGCCCGCGCATGAGCCGGCTGAGCGGACAGGGCCGGCCCATCTGCACAAACAGCTCGACTAACAACCCCTCGGTCAGTCGTATGATGGCATAAATGCTCCAAAACAGCAGCCATGTATGATGAAACGACCGCTCCTGAGGGTGATAGAGCCAGTAGCTTACCGGCAGCGACAGCACCAGCACGACGACGGGGAACGCCACATGGCTCAGCAGCATGCAGAGGAACTGGCGACCGGAACGGCGGGTCAGGGTCGGCTCGATGGTTTCGCAGGAGGCGTATCGCCGACGCAAAGGAAGCGTCAGCAGGTACGCGACGAATGACACCCCAAGGGCCAGCGCGATATTCTGAATGTGAGGTAGTATGGTGCCCAGTTGTTCTTGCATGGTCCAATCCTCCTCCCGTATGGTCAAGCATCGTCCGGCTCGTGCCAGCGCGGTGGCGGTCAGAACGTCTCCATCGGTTGTCCCACGATACGCTGCGCCCTGTCGTTTGTCGTTGGGGGAGGCCTCTCGCTGCGACAAGAACCGGACGCATCACATCCGCGTCGGCGGCACCAGAGACTCGATCCGCCCTGGACGTCACGGGGACAACGTCGGCATCCCCGGCGACCAAGTCGACCACCATTCTACGCAAACACTCGTTATATGTTTCGGCATGCTTTGGTGATGACTTCAATTCTCGTGGCCATATGAGCATCGCCACGCTTCGCTCGGTGATGCCGCCGCCGATAATCATCCGACTATCAGCCCAGACCTACTTGCCGGCTACGATAGGCTGCATGGCGGCACAGAAGCGCTGTTGCCGCACGGGATCCGAGGCCACGCTGTCAGCCGCGACTCTCGTCTGAAGCGCCTCTCTGCGACTCTTGGCCGATGGGTGCGTTTTGGCGAATCCGAGCCCTCCCGAGCTGGTCAGTCTGGCCTCCATGTGCTCCAGCATGGTGATCATTGCCACCGGCGGATAGCCGGCGCGCTGAAGAAGTCCCACGGCGGCGGCATCCGCGCTACGCTCCTGCTTGCGCGAGTAGCCACTGGTCGTAAGCGTCTTCACCACGTCGCTCACCGATCCTTCGAACTCGTCGGCTAGCGCCGCCAGTTCCTCGCCGCCCATCTGCTTGGCGGACTCCAGGGCGACAATTGTGAACGCCTCGGTCAGTCGGCTCTGTTTGATCGCACTGAGCCCGTGCTTCTGCTCGACGTGACAGATCTCATGGGCCAGGACCGCCGCCAGCTCATCTTCATCCTGACAGCATCGCACCATCCCGCGCGTCACCAGGATCAGCCCGCCCGGCGCCGCGAACGCATTGATCTCGTCGGAATCGAGCAGGAGGAAATGATAACCGCCGAACGTCTCGGGGCGTTCGGAGAAGATCGCCAGGGACTGGCCCAGAAGATTCAGATATTCATTCACCTGCGGCTCATCCAGCGGCTGGTAGCTCTGGAGCACCTGTGCCACGACGGCGCGTCCGATATAGTACTCCTGTTCCGGGGTCAGGTCCTGCCATGTCTTCTCCACAGCCAGGACGCTACGTGTGATCGATTCGGCTTCATCCGAAGAGATCACGCCCGTCGCCTGTGCGACCCCGGTCCCCACTGCGGAGACCGTCTCACAACCGCAGAGCATTCCCGCCGCCAGGAGACTCAACAGTAACGTCACACCGGCCATCGCATACTGGGAGTTCCGAATCGCGCTCATCGGGCACCTCCCGGCAGATGGCCGTGCATCCGGAATTCCACGAGCTGATCCGGACTCATATTGTGTGTTGCCATCCGGTCCACCCAGGCATAATCCAGTTTCCCCTCCTTCCTCAGCTTGGCCTCCACCTGCTCGTTGAAGCCCTTGCCTCCCAAAGCGACTTCATCCGACGACACGCCGGTGGCGGCATCGCTTGTTCCCGCACGCATGGCGATTGGCTTTTTGGAGAGTGTCGACCCGTGCAACCAGCCAGTCTTGCCGTCGGCAGTCGTCACCGGATACCAGCCCTTCTCTGGCGTCCCGGCTTGCACTTTTGCCCCGTACTCCAGCGTGGTCACCACAGCCCCGAGTTGGGAAGGAGTGGCCCGCACTTTGCCGCTTCGCACCTGAACGGTCATCGGCGCTGCGATGGCCGCTCCGGCAGAGATGGCCAGCAGCGCAGCAAGGACTCTGATCCTCATAACACCTGCCTCCGGTGAGACCCTATTCCAATCTTGCCAGCCGAGCCCCAGGATTTCTCTCGGACAAGCACCGAACCTATGATATCCAATTCTACGCTCAAAAACAAGAGATTACATTGCTCTGGCAAGCCCATCGGCTCAACACCTGACAGAACAACGTAACGCTGAAACGCTACCAGCAGGAGAAGGAGGAGGAGGAAGGATCGGGGTTTCTTGTCCTGCTGGCAGCCTGCGAAGCGGTAAACGCAGTTCTCTGGAACATGTCAAGGTGGACGAACGGCCTTGTGGCGGAGCATGGCAACAACGGTCATGCACCCTCAGGATGATCACGCGGTTCTTTCTTGCAGGAACCCCACTGGTCGATTTGGCTCACCCGCTTCGCGACCCATGAGTTCACACAGGAACGACTCTTGGCACGGCGGTTAGATTTCTGTCCAGCGACCTGGGATGGGGACGGGGTAGCGGCCTTCGGGGTCGGCGCGGACCGGGGCGGGGCTGTTCGCTGTCAGGTCGGCCACGGTCGAGCAGAAGCGGGAGTTGGAGGCCATCATTTCGTCCCAGGTGATGATCCGGCCCATGTGGATCGCGGCACGGCCCATGATCGAGGTCATATTCGCATAGGCGGCTCGCTCGGCTTCGTTGTACGGCTCGTTTCTGCGGATCGCCGCGAGCATGTCGTCCCACTCCGCCTGATGCGGGCCGACCGCTTCCCTTGGCGGCTGCCACGTGACGCTGTCTTTGGCGAGCCGCTGGTCTTTGTACATCAGCACGGTCGGGGCGTGGACATTGCCGGAGAACTGGGCGGCGCATTTCGTGCCGTGGACCCAGGTGGCGAACTCGTTGTGACAATTCGACTCGCTGCGGCTGTTGACCATCGCCTTGGTCCCGTCGGCGAACGTGTACTCGATGGCGTACGTGTGCAGGTTCTGGCTGCAATCGTCGCTTCGCGGCTCGCAGCCGCCCAGACCCTGGGCGGAGATCGGCCAGGCGTCCTTGATCCAGCAGCATTCATCGACCTGTGGATCATCATCTCGATGAACCAGCCGGAGGAGACCCAATGGAAGAAGTACGGCCGGCGAATCTGCCAGAGCAGCTCGCTCTGCCCGCCTTTGAACGGGCCCATCCGCGCGCCGGGGTCCATGCGATAGGCGCGGATCAACTGGACATGGCCCAGGACCCCGTCGCGGATCTTGTTGATTAGCGCCTGGCGGGCAGCGGAGTGCCGGCACATCAGGCCGCAACCGATTGTGAGGTTCTTCTTCTTTGCGATTTCGCCGATGCGCAGGATGTCCTTTGTCCCGCCGGGGTCGGGCGCGAATGACTTCTCCATGAACACATTGATGCCCTTGTCCACGGCGTACGCGACGTGGGTCGGTCGGAAGGCGGCGTGCGTGGCCTGGATCATGATGTCTCCCGGTCGCAGAAGATCGACGAGCTTGCGGTAGGCGTCGAAGCCGACGAACTGCCGGTCCGGCGGGACATCGACCCGTTCGCCGAACTGCTCCTTCAGAGCCTTGCACGACGTCGCCAGCCGATTCTCGAACAGGTCCGCCATCGCAATCAGCTTCGTCGGACCGTTTTTGGAGGACAGGGCATTGCCGGCGGCGCCGCTGCCCCGCCCGCCGCAGCCGACCAGCGCGACGCGGATCGTGTTGTCCTCGCCGGCATAGGCGCGTGACATCACCGACCCGGCGAGCACCGAGCCCACCACCATCCTGGATCCCTGGGCAAGGAACTCCCGACGGGAAGCGTTGAGAGGTTCTGATCGCGATACGTTCGCCGCGTGCTGATCGTTCTGCCGTTCCATATGTGCTCCTTCAAAAGAGGCCTTCAGCCGGCAATGATGGAACCATCGGCAAGCTCGCGCTTGCCGCTGAAGATGTAAAGAGATGCAATTCTTCGGTCAAGTTACGCTATGTTGTTCTGGACAAACAAGAGCAACCCAAGTCGAAAGGAACTGCGTCATGACCACCTAATTATATCAGAGCGGACGTGCATGGCAACAACACGGAATCAGCGGTCGAGCACAAGGGCGTGATCCTGCAGCGGCACTCGGTAGCGACTGCGGTGCGGCAATCGAAACATCTGGAAATCCTTTTCAGTTCTTGCCGGTGAGCAGCACAGACACGTGGTGTGCATGACGGGGTTTCCGGGGTGACATGGCCGGGTGGAGTTGGTATAATCCAGGTTCGTCGGCTGGGGTCACGGACGGGCCCGGCTGACTGTGAGCCGGGATCGTCGGGGTCGAGCAGGGTCCCGCGACAGGTCCCGGTATCCGCATGTTGGGTGTGGCTCCCATCGCGAGGATTGCAGGGAAAGGACAGGCTATGAACTCCAGGTGGAAGGTCAGAGCAGGACGGCTTGTATCACGCGCGCTCTCGGCGGCCGTGTTCATCGTGGTGTCGTTGTCCGCTGGCGCCGGCCGGGCGCAGACGCCGCAAACGGATGGCAAGCCGCTCAAGCTCAGCTCGGTCAAGCCGACGGTCCTGTTCACAGGCGATGGCAAGGAGCTGCGGCAGCTTGTCGATGTGGTGATCGAGAACGGTGGTCAGCCCGTCCAGGCCAACCTCGACGTCCGGATCGGCTCGTTCGGCCAGTCCGTGGCCGTCGATACCCTCAAGGAAGGCACATCGACGTTCCACGTCTCCGTGCCGGACGTGAGGCAGCCGATGCCGGCCCAGTTCGTGCTCAAGGTGGACAGCAAGCCGGTGGACACGCTACAGATGGACTGGCAGCCGCGAAAGCATTGGACGATCTACTTCATCCCCATCACGCATCACGACCTGGGCTACACCGACACGATCGAGAACGTGATGAATCGCTACGCCAGCTTCTACGACGACGTGCTGCGCTTCTGCGATCAGACGAGCGACTGGCCCGAGGAGGCGAAGTACCGCTACACGATCGAGGGGGCGTGGTCGCTCCAGCACTTCGTCGCGACGAGGCCGAAAGAGGC
>JAFGJR010000004.1 GCA_016928975.1 Sedimentisphaerales bacterium
CTGGAGCACTGGGCGTACTACCTGTTCTATAATTGGCCCTTGACGATTCGACGACGGATGCGCCGCCGTGCCCAGATGCGCGCCTCGCTGCCGGCCCGGTACTGGCATGGGAGCCCCTGTGTCCTGGCAGCGGCGGCGGTTCTTGGCTTGGTGAGCTACGCTCACTTCCGTCGCACCGGCCAGCTCCCCTCGCTGAAGGAGTACTGGTGGCTGGTGATCGCGGCGCCCCTGTTGTGCGGGTCACTGGTGGCGCTGGGCAGTGGCGGGGCGGCCCTCGGCAGGCGAATCGTCCTCGCGGCCGTCTGTGGGGCTTCGACGGGCGTGGTAGCAACGGCCCTATTGGCGATCATCACGCGAACGGGCCCGACACCCGAAACTCATCTCATTGTTGCTCAGGGCGTGTGGCAGGTGTTCCTCTTCACGATCCTTTCCACCGTGGGGGCCGTCATGACAGAGCTGACGCTGCCCGAACCGAGGGAGGTGGCAACGTAGAATCCCGTGGCAACCTGTGCTCGCCGGGGGCATGAGAGACTTCGTTCGAGAGAAGAAATGCTCGCGTGTGCGGCAATTCCGCAGAATCGTGAAGGAGCCGGCCGATAGAATTGTCGCGTTCGGGCGAAAAACCATTGGAAAAATCGTTTCCGGTCGTATAATAGCACTGGATGGGTCGGCGGGGTACCTTGTTCGGATGCTTGCACGGCTCATGGGATGTGTATGGAAGTTCTGTGGAGCAGTTTCCTTTCATGTCGGTCAATAGTTACAGCTCTCTATGCGATGATTTCTACATTGATATGTTCGTCAACACGGAGCTGGATCTGCCTGCCGAGCGGGACACCGTTCTGACGTTCTTCGATCGGATTCAAAGGCAGTATCCCCGCATGGGCCGCTTCGTACGACGCGACAGCAACGAATACTACCTCGAAGAGGACCACGGGTCCGGGCAGTACCGCTGGGTGAGCCTGGAAGTGGACCGCATCGGCTCCGGCGTAGTCAATCCCGCCAGCTCCGACGAGGCCTATCAGCAGGACAGACTGATCCTGGAGCTGGTCCCCTACATGCTCGGCGTTACCCCCCTGGACGTCGACTCGCTCGACGTTACGTTCGCCATGGACTTCGACTGCGCGGGCAACCACGATGAGATCATCGCCGAGGCGCTGTTTGGCAATAGCGCCTTCGGATGCCTGCTCGATCTTCCCAACAGCAAGCCGATCGTCTTCTCTCCCGCGATCGTGCTGTCGCTGGCGGAGAACGAGCGAACGCAGGCCCGCGTGTGCATCGAGTCCAAGACGAGCATCTTCGAGCCCGGCGAGAAGGACAGCCCCCGCGATGAGGCGATCAGCCTGATGTTGACGGTTCGCCAGTATCCCCAAACCGATGAGCGGTTCGATCCTGTGACGTCGTTCGAGCGGCAGTGTCAACTTGCCGAGGAGCTGATGGCGGAGAGGATCGTACGTCACTTTGTACAGCCGCTGATGGAGGTGATCGCGCAAAGACGGTCGACATGAACCGATCTTCATTTTCCAGAACTGGAGTGTAGAGGACCCGCGATGACGCTCGAAGCGCCGTACAGCAAGCACAACAAGACCAACTTCAAGATCTACATTGCCTTGTGTCTGGGTGCGGCCGTTATTTTTGCCTATGACGGGTACTTGAGCAAATATCCGTGGTCTCTTCGCCGCAAGTTCCATGAGGAGCACACCAAGGTGATCCTGTTCCGCACGGGGGCGGATTTGCAGCAGGATCTGGATCGCGGCCTGGTCTCCCAGGAGCTGCGACGCCAGTTCGGCGAGGCCAGGGCGCCTCTGTCGGACGCGGCGGTCGCCTCGGTCCAGCAGGCCGGCAGCAGGTGGGCGATTGCCGATCAGGCGAAGAAGTACTCCCTCGCGAAGGAGCAGGACGGACTGGCCATCTACAGGGAGGGACCGGATGAGACAATGCTCTTCAACCAGATCTCGCCGTTCTTCTTCGTTGTCGGTGCCGCCATCTTCGGATTCATGCTCTGGCGTCGCAAGGACGTAAAGGTCGTGGCCGATGAGAACGAGCTGGTCGTGGCGGGTAAAGAGAGGATTCCCTACGACTCGATCGAGAGGATCGACAAGACCTATCTGGAGAAGCGAGGGTTCTTCACGATCGTCTACAAGAAGGCGAACGGCCGCGAAGTGCACCGAAAGCTGAGCGACCGTGACTACGACAACCTCGCACCCATCGTTGACCACCTGATCGCCAAGATCTCGTAGCCCAGCGCCGGCCAAGTCGATCCTCCAATCCTTCCGGAGCGGTGCCCGTACCGATTGTCCAATACACCTGGATACCGCATTTCCAGGCTGAGAATGCGGTTCTGGTTCCGCCACGGCGAAGATTCCGTGTAAATAGCAAAGATTTATCTTGACAAATATGGCAATATAGGTAGACTGGAGCCTGACTGTCTGAGGGCACGGACTGTCCTGGGGCAAGAAGGTGGAGTGCGGGTGATGGTTCCACGGAGGGCTTCCCCGCTCAGTTTGCGCCGCAAGCATTGCGAGTAGGTGCAGGAGCAACCGGCCTTATCGTCGCGGCGCCTGGTTGGGAGACTGAACATGAGAAGCGTCCAAGTTCTCACCGCCGTGGCGGTAGCCCTGATGCTCAGCCAATCGGCTGTGGCCGTGCCGGTCCTGGTTGACACGTTCACCGTTCCGGCCAGCGGGACCCCGGTAACATCCTCCGTCACGCTTGGCGCGGGCGACAGCTACCTGTTTGAGGCGATCGGCACGTTTTCCGCCGGGGCGAATATCACCGCCGATGCCGAGTACTCCTCCGGCCCGACCAGCTACGTGTGGCAGGATTCCGTCGAGGGCTACGAGAGCTACGGCGAAGGACTCCTGGAGCTGCGAGTCGATGGCGGCTTCGTCGAGTGGGGCGCTTACAATCCAAGCCATGTCTACATACTCCCCTGGACCGGTGCAGGCGCTCCGGTGACATTCGACATCTACGATATCTACTACGGAAACAACACGGGTGAGTTGCTGGTGAACATCTACCAGGATGTGATTCCGGCCCCCGGCGCGATCCTGCTCGGCTCTCTGGGTATCGGCCTGGTAGGCTGGCTGCGGAGGCGAGGCGCCATGTAAGCCACCTCCTCGAACCATGACAATCCCGGGCCGCAAGCCACCCTTGCGGCCCGTTTCGTTTTGGCCGCCGCCCTCCCCAGGCTTGCCATCGCCGAACTGGCCCTGTTTGCATGACACGCCAGGGAATGACCGGACCTCACATCCGGTCTTGGTGTGCCTGTCCGCAGCCAGCGTTATCCGTGGCGCAGGGCGTGGTCGGCGCCGCGGCGGAGGGCTTCGGTGTTGGGGGGGATCATCTTGTAGTGGCGCTCGGGCAGGATGTCGGGCAGGGCCTCGGCGGCTTGCTCGGGGCTGAGGTGCCCCCGCTTGCCCAGGTAGGCGCCGAGCATGACCATGTTGGCGCTCTTGGGCGAGCCCGCTTGGATGGCGAGGTCCTCGGCGGGGATGCCGATGACATCGACGCCGTCCGGGACAGAGGGGACGGCCTGGATCAGTGAGCTGTTGAAGACCAGCAGGCCGCCCGGCTTGAGGCGCGGGGCGAATTTGCTCAGCGAGGCCTTGTTGCAGATCACCAGCGAGTTCGGACTGCTGACGACCGGGCAGGCGATGGGCCTGTCCGATACGATCACCATGCAGTTGGCGGTCCCGCCGCGAACCTCGGCGCCGTAAGAGGGCATGTACGTCACCTCCAGGCCGGCCCGCATGGCCGTCTGGGCCAGAAGCTTGCCCGCCAGAACGATCCCCTGGCCGCCGAAACCGGCCATCACCATCTCTTCATAAAGGCTCGTGGCAATTGCGGATGGAGTCACTTGGTCACCTGCCTCTCTGCCAGTTCCAGCGTCTTCAAAGGGCCGATGGGAAAGACCTTGCTCATCTGTTCCTCGATCCATTTCATCGCGTCGCTCGGCGACATCCGCCAGTAGGTCGGACAGGGAGACAGGATCTCCACCAGCGACAGGCCCGGGGCCCCATTCATCTGTAGCTCGAATGCGTGCTTAAGGGCGGCCTTGGTCTGGCGAATGCGTGGGACGCTGCTCAAGGCGCATCGTTCCACGTACACGGCGCCGGGGAGGATCGCCAGCAGCTCCGAGACTTGCAGGGGGTATCCCTGGCCGTTGGATTGCCGGCCCTGGGGCGTGGTCGCCGTCACCTGGCCCAGGACGGTGGTGGGGGCCATCTGGCCGCCGGTCATGCCGAACACGGCGTTGTTGATGAACACCACGGTCATCTGCTCGGCGCGGTGGGCGGCGTGGATGATCTCCGCCGTGCCGATCGCCGCCAGGTCACCGTCGCCCTGATAGGAGAAGATGATGCTGTCGGGGTTCGTGCGTTTCATGCCGGTCGCCACAGCAGGGGCACGGCCGTGCGCGACCTCGATCATGTCCACGTCGAGGTAGTTGTACGCCAGCACCGCGCAGCCCACCGGCGCGATCCCGATCGTCCGGTCGCGGATGCCCAGCTCTTCGATCACCTCCGCCAGCAGGCGATGCGCGATGCCGTGGCCGCAGCCCGGACAATAGTGCGTCGGGCAATCCTTGAGGACCTTCGATCTCTTGAATGCTGTCTTCATTGTCTTATACGCAATGGATCTCGAATAGAATGTGCGTGACTATGTCGCCCCTGCGCAGGCGGGGGTCCAGGACAATACGGGATGTTACTGGATTCCCGCCCCCCGCCTGCGCGAGGGCAAGCTTCGCGGGAATGACATCTTTGCAGCCTTTGGCGGGCTTCCATCATGTTGGAGGCTCCGACGATGCGTTTCACTCCTACCCGCTGCCCTTCATGCCTTGTGGCTTACTGTAAGCTCTTTGATCTTCTCCAGGACTTCATCGACGGTGGGTACGCCGCCGCCCATGCGTCCGTAGAATAGCACCGGCGCCTTGCCGGCCACTGCCAATTGCACGTCCTGAAGCATCTGGCCGCTGCTCATTTCCAGGGTCAGAAAGACCCGGAACTGTTCGGCGGCCCGGCTGATCTGCTGCGACGGGAACGGCCACAGGGTGATCGGCCGGATCATGCCGACGGGGATGCCTTCCTCTCGGGCCTTGACCACCGCTGCCCGGGCGATCCGGGCGACGATGCCGTACGCGACGAGGACAATCTCCGCATCGTCCAGCAGGTACTCCTCGCACAGGACCTCTTTCCCCTCGATTTCCCGATACCTGGCCTGGAGCTTCCTGTTGAGCTCCTCCAACACCCCATCCCCGAGCCACAGAGAACGAACGATGTTCTGCTCTCTGCCTTTGGCGCCGGTCAAGGCCCAGTCTTTCGCAGGCAATTCCCGCCGGGGTTTGGGGTCCAGCACCAATGGCTCCATCATCTGGCCGAGAATACCGTCGGCCAGAATGATCGCGGGCATGCGGTACTGGTCGGCCAGATCGAACGCCAGAGGCATGCAGTCGGCCATCTCCTGCACGCTGGCCGGACCCAGGACGAAGGTTTTGTAGTCGCCGTGGCCGCCGCC
>JAFGJR010000193.1 GCA_016928975.1 Sedimentisphaerales bacterium
CCATGAACAGCAGAATCATCCTGTCGCGCGCGTTGCCCATTCTGTTGTGAACCTCCACTTCGTCATCTGGGACCACTGTCATGGGCGGTACAATCGCCCATGCCGAGCGATACTGTAGCCGAAACTCCCGCTCCGGACAATATCGCCAAGCTTGACGTGCGCCAGCCTGTCGGTAGTATGGAGGGCCCCATGTGCGTTCAGCTACGGCAGTGTGAGTATGTCCGGGTGGACCAAGAACTCGATCGTGGTCTGGGAGAAGTATGACATCCTGCAACGGGAATTTGGGCGTGATCTTCGATATGGACGGCGTGCTGGTGGATACCGGCTGGGCACACCGCCGGGCGTGGCATGACCTGGCCGAGATGGAAGGGCTGGCCATGTCCGACGATTTCTTCCGCGACACATTCGGGATGCAGAACGCCGCGATCCTTCCGATGATGCGGCCGGGCATCTCTGCCCAGGAGGTGGAACGTCTTTCGGACTGGAAGGAGAGACGATATCGCGATCTCGTGCAAGAGCGTCTGGAGCTTGCCGAGGGAGCGGAGGCGCTGCTGCGGGACTTGAAGCACCACGGCTTTCGCCTCGCGATCGGCTCGTCCGCACCGTCAGAGAATCTGGACGTGTTCTGGAATCGACTCGCCCTGAGCAGCTACTTCGATGCCCGCGTGACGAAGGAGGAGACGACGGAGAGCAAGCCCTCGCCACAGACCTTTCTCAAGGCAGCCCAGAAGCTCGGTCTGCCGCCGGCCTGCTGTGCCGTCGTGGAGGACGCGGTGCCGGGCGTCCAGGCCGCCCATGCGGCGGGGATGCCCGTCGTGGCTGTGACGACGACCCGCAGTCCAGAGGACCTGGCAAAGGCGGATCGCGTGGTCGATAGCCTGTCCAGACTGACCGCATCGGACTTCCATGCTCTGCTGCGGAGAGCGACGTAGATGATATACCTCAAGCTGTTTCTGACCGCTGTGTTCTGGGGCGGCACCTTCATCGCCGGCAGACAGGTCTCCCAGCACCTGGGCCCGTTCAGTATCGCGTTCCTCCGCTTTGCGGTGGCCTCTGTGTTCCTGCTGGGTCTTTTGTGGATACAGGAGGGACGGCTTTCGCTGCCGGGCAAGAGCCA
This sequence comes from Sedimentisphaerales bacterium, assembly GCA_016928975.1. The sequence continues at coordinate 1,118 of JAFGJR010000193.1, forward strand.
GATCCTCCCCGTTCTTCTGTTGGGGATCACCGGCATCTTCGCGTACAACGTGCTGTTCTTCATGGGGCTGCGGTTGATCGAGGCCGGCCGAGCCTCGCTGATCGTCGCTACCTGCCCGGCTTTCATCGCAGTCGCGTCCTCCATCTTCCTCAAGGAACGGCTGAGTCCCGCAAGAATCGTCGGCATTCCTCTGTCTGTGTTCGGCGCCATTGTCGTCATCTCCCGAGGTCACGTGCGCCAGCTTGTCACCGGCGGCGTCGGCCTGGGCGAACTGTTCATCCTGGGTTGTGTGCTGAGCTGGGTCGCGTACTCGCTGATCGGCAAAGTCGCGATGCGACGTCTCTCGCCGCTGGCGTCGGTTACTTATCCCTCGTTGATCGGCGCGGCCTTCTTGCTCGTGCCGGCTGTGCTCGTTGACGATCTCACATCGAATCTGCGGCGAGCGTCACTGATCGACTGGACATCCATCATGTACCTGGCCGTGTTTGGCACCGTCGTCGGCTTCGTGTGGTTCTACGAGGGCGTGAAAGCGATCGGCCCAACTCGGGCGGGACTGTTCATCAACTTCGTCCCCATCTCCGCTGTGATCCTGGCGGGCGTGCTCCTCCACGAGCAGGTGACCTTGTCCCTGGCAGTCGGGGCAGCTCTGGTCCTGTCGGGGGTCTATCTGACAAACCGGACCTCGGGGAGGTAGGCAGGTGACAGCATAGCAGGGCAAGCGGCCGCCGGCCCATTGCTCTTGACCTTCCCTCTCCCGCTCACTCTCTCAGTTGCGTCCAGAGAAGCCGACGCAGGTCGCCACCGATGATGGGCAGTGGAACGAGCTTGACTTCCACTTGCTGGAGCGTACCGGCCATCTGCACGGCGGCGGTGCCGGTCTGCAAGGAGGCCATCAGCCTGTCGAGTGAGCGCACGCCCGGAAGCGAGATTCCCTTGAGCACGCGCGTGAACGCTACGGCGTACCCCTCGACCGGGCTCTTGTCACCGGCGTGGATGTCGCCGATCTGGCCGGCTCCCCGGATTTCGACGCCTCGATTGAAGTACTCGAAGCTCTGGATGACCAGCCTCGGGCCCTCAAACCGGATCTCGACCTTTCCCGTGCCCGTCGGCTGCCTCTTCCCGATGTCCAGATTCAGGGCGCTGTGCAGCAGGGCAATGGCCGGGTTGCCGGCAAGATCGGATTGTGTCAGCCGGATGTCCCCCTCCCCGTTGAGGGTGAGCTGATCCGAGGCCAGCAGGCTGATCCTGCCCGAGACTCGACCGACGTGCTCGCGTGTGTCCGGATCAGCGGCATGGACAAGCTGATCCAGATCAAGACCATTGAAGTCCGTAATGACCGACGCATAGTACCCCTGCGCGTGCCGGCTGACGCGGGCTCGCGCACTGACCCGACCGCCGAACGCTTGTAGAATCGCGTCATCAACCAGGACTCGACTGTCGTCCACGTAGCCGACGATGCGACAGCCACCGACTTGCGCCGGTCCGTACTGCCCGCCGGTGGAGTGAGCGTCCACGGTGAAGCACATGGGACCCAATGGACGTCTTCGCGGGTCAGTCTGCTCGACCACCAGATTTCCGGACACGTCACCCCGGAGCCTTCCAGACTGTGGCCACCATCGCTGCAACAACTGGGGCTGAATCCCACTCCACGCCAGGTTGGCGGTGCTGTCGCTCCAGTGGTCCAGGGTGATCCTTGCCGCTCCCTGTGCCGAGCCGCCGAGAGTCTCGGCGTACAGGTCCTGCACCTCCAGGGTCCGTCCCAGCGCGAGCACGTCCATGTCGATGCGGGCGAAATCCCAATCCCGATACCAGACCCCGCCGGACAGATGCATCTGGCCCTCCACCTCTCTCCTGATTACGTTCACGTGAAGGCTGGCCTGGCTGTCGGCAAGGATGGCCAACGGGTATTCTGTGAGCCGCATGGGCCACGACTGGGTCGTACACTCGACGACGACGTCCTGCGGACAATCGAGTTGGAACTCCATGTCCGCCCGGGCATGACCATTCCCCTGCTCCAGCTCAATGCCCTCGAATCGGACCAGGCCGCCTGCGACGCGAAGGTTGCCTCGCGCCTTGCGAGCCTCCAACGGCGGGATGACAACGTCCTGGGCAGTCCATCTGCCCGTGGCGACCGCTCGCTTCACCTGATACCCCGGTACAGCCAGTTGCATCTCGGCATGTGCCGTCCCCTCAATGGCTAACGGAGAGCCCGCGATCTCAGCGGCCGCCTTCAACGATATGCCGTCGATGAGCAGGCTAAGCTGGGTCAGCCTACTGGACAGTTCATGTTGGCCCGTCAGTTGCCATCTTCCCGACAGCAGTTCGAATGGCTCGGTCGCCACCTGGATCCGCTCGGCGTCCGTAGTCACGCGGATGGGAACCATCACGTGCGAGACCGTCTGTTTGCCAACAGGTATGTTCTGCCCCGCCAGATCGCCTTCCACCGTCAGTGCCAGGGGGTGAATCCGACCCGACACGGCGGCGCTCAGATTCCATCGCTCCGCCAACCGGACACTCTGGAGCTGCACGGGATCGGTGGGACTCGCAGGCCAGTCGGCGGAGATCGACACATCGTGGAGCATTCCGCCGGTCAGTGACAGGCCGCCTTTGGCAAACAGGACTCTCTCGCCCGCCGCCACTCGCAGCTCCGAGACGAGCGCCTCGCGATCATCGCCCTGGGCAATCACCCGAACGTCGATACCGTCCTTCTCCAGCAGTCCGAGAGTCAGAGCGCTCACATCCAGGTGCGCGGACCAGCGGCGAGTTCCCATGTCGAACTCCCCACCGCCGCTCGCCTTCTCCGCGCTTGGAACGTGCAGGGACATCAGCCGAATCACCGGCCAGTTCACGTCTATCTCGGCGGCGGTGTTCGAGATGGCTGCCTTCCTGTCGTTGCGGGACCACGCCATCTGCGGGACCGACACCCGCCATCCGGACCTGCCCAGATCCGCGCCTGCGCCCCGGATGTTTGCGACAACAGTCCAGTCGCCCGCGATCGTCCGGGCTTCGGCCGTGAGCGCAGCATCGAGCTGTGTGCGCCCGAGACGCGGAGACTGCACGGTGCCCTTGTACATGCCCCTGTACTGCGAATCCCTGGCGGACTCAGCGGTCCATGAACCGGAGAACGCGCCTGCCCGGGCGCTCCAGTCCCATCGGCCATCCAAGTAGCCGATCAGCGTTCCCGCTCTGGCGGCAAACTGCTCCACCGTGACCGCTGCACGCGTGATCCGAATCGCACCGGCGGCGAGATGGACGTCTTCAGCCGCCAGATTCGGGTCCGTCAACACCAGCTCTTCCGGCCGGAATGTGACTGCGTCGCGTCCCGCTTCCACACGGACATCCCCTCGCAGAGCCACAGGGCCGAACGTAGCATTGCTGAGCCGGACTCTGCCATTCAGGTTATCCCCCGATTTGCGGCCTTCCCACTGACCGGTCAGAGCGATCGGCGAGAGGTCCTGCCCCAGAAGGCCGCGTATGAGCGATCCGGCTCCCTCTATCGCGAAGTCAGCCCTGTGGGCCCAGTCGCTGCCGTCAAGCAATTGCCCCTCGATTCCCCCCATCGACGGAAGTCTCAGATCGAAATCCCAGAGCAGCCGCCCCCGGAAACCGGCCTGAAATTCGATGGGTCCGACCGTCTGCATCACCTCGTTGGGCCCGGTGATGTGAACCATGCCGTCACGAATCACAATTCGCGGCAGCGCAACGTCCGGGCTCGGCGACGATGATTGGAGCACACTGCTCAATCGATCCCATGCTTCCTGCACGTTCCAGCGGCCCCCCTCGTACCGGCGGACATTCACCTGCGGACTCTCGACCTCGACCGACTGCAAGTTGAAGGACCGGCCCAGCACAAGCCAGAGAACAGCCGCGTGTGAGAACCTCACTGCCTCGGCAGAGAAAAGGACGTCGTTCGTCAACGGCATCGTGACGACCAGTTCCCGAACAACCGTCTGGCCGTCCCACCCCACACGAAGCGACCTGGCGGTCACTTCCATGCCGAGTTCCTCGCTCGCCCTCGCCAGGACCATCTCGCCCACCAGATCGCTTCGCAGAATCAAGTGAGCAGTCAGTGCCCCGCCCGTGACGAGAACGATACAGACAATCAGAACTATGATCTTCCAGCGCGCCATGGATCCTTCGCGGCGTGAACGTCGCCTTCTGCTATCCCATGAATCACGCACCTGCACGATCATCACTCGACATGATGGTCCACAGGCGCAATCGAGCCGATGGTGCGCGGACCGAAGCCAAACAGCCACCAGTCATCGCGCCAGGCCTTGCCCAGCGAGGGGCCGGAACTGGCGACCACCTCACCGGTGCTTGCCCAGTAGGCGACGTAGGCCACGCTGGCAAAGCTCACCTGGCGGATCTCCTTCACGATCGCGATTTCCGGAGTGATGATCGTCGTAGGCAAGGCAGTTATCCCCGTTGAAGGCGCGCCGATAGAAGGGATGCCAAGGATACTGTCGTAGCGGTCCACGCCGATGCCCGCGCTTCGGACTTCCAGAATGATCTCGGCCGCCTGTTCATTCGGCGATACCTGCACGCCCGCCAGCAGCAGCCTGGCCCGAAGCTCCCCGAGCACGAACGCCTTCTCCGGCGCGCCGAAGAACCGATCATCGACGTACACGCGGCGGCCGTGAAGGGCCTCGAAGCTGAGTGGCTCAACCGCCTGCGCCACGGCCTGGGATAGCAGAAACTGCTCCGTGGCCGTCCGCTGCGGATCGGTCACACGCTCCGTCGCACACCCGCACAAGGCAAGCAGCGCCAGGACGGCACAAGAGAAGGCCAGACACCCGCCCAGCGACCGGTTACTGTACACAGAGGCTGTCATAGGGCACTGTATCCCCCAAAACTGGTCCAGTGGTCCACGCCACACACCACCTCGCGTGGACAATCCACGTCAGAACGCATTATGAGTCGCTGGCCGCTGTCCGTCAAGTCTTTGGTGGCGATGCCGCCCTGTCAAATGCTGAAAAACATTGAATCGCCCCTACGGCGTGGGTACCGTAGAGCTATGGTTTGCAGTCAACGAGTACGGGCCTGTCAGTGTCCTATCGAGGAGAAGATCCATGAAAGAGAAAGTCAACCGTCGCGCGTTCCTCAAGCACAGTGCCGCCCTTGGCGCGGGAGTCACGATTCTCAAATCCGGCCTTCTCAAAGCGGGCAACTCCCCGAACGAGAAGCTCAACATCGCCGCCATTGGAGTCGGCGGACGGGGCGCCGATGACCTGAACGACGTCAGCAGCGAAAACATCGTCGCCCTCTGCGACGTCAACGAGAAGAACCTCGCCGCCGCGGCCCAGAAGTACCCCCAGGCCAAGACCTACGCCGACTGGCGAAAGTGCCTCGACCAGAAGAATATCGACGCCGTCGTTTGTGCGACGACCGACCACACCCACGCCTTCATCAACGTCTGGGCGATGAACCGGGGCAAGCACGTGTACTGCGAGAAGCCGCTGGCCAACTCCGTCCACGAGGCGCACGTCGTTCGTGAAACGTACCTCAGGAACAGGAACAAGCTGGCCACTCAGATGGGCACGCAGATTCACGCGAGCGACAATTACCGTCGCATGGTGGAACTGATCCGCAGGGGTGCGATCGGGACCGTGGACAAAGTTCACGTCTGGTGCAGCCGGACCCCGGAAGGCGGGAGCTATCTGCCGGAAGAGCCCGTGCCGGACGGCCTGGACTGGGACCTGTGGATCGGCCCATCGCCGTTCCACCCCTTCAACGAAGGCTACCTCAAGGGCGGCTGTCTGGGCTGGAATCGCTTCTGGGATTTCGGCAGCGGCCAGATCGGCGACATGGGCAGCCATATGATGGACATGCCGTACTGGGCGCTGGGGCTCGGCCTGCCCACCACATGCAAGGCCGAAGGCACACCGGTCAATTCCGACACGTGCCCACAGTGGCTGGCTGCGGAGTGGGACCACCCGGCCAACGATTGGCGACCGGCCGTCAAGGTCAACTGGTATGACGGCGGCAAGAAGCCCGGCATGCCCTCCGAAGCCTTCAACCGCGACAAGCTCTTCAAAGGCGTCATCTTTCACGGCGACAAAGGGTCCTTGTTGTGCGATTACGACTATCGCATCCTCATGCCAATGGGCGACATGACGCACTACGAATCGCCGAAGAAGGAGGATTTGATCGCGCCATCGCCGGGCCATCACCGGGAATGGATCATCGGCTGCAAGACCGGCAAGCCCACCCTGTGCAACTTCGACTATGCCGGCGCGCTGATCCAGAACAACCTGCTGGCCCTGGTCGCCTACCGCGTCGGGCAGAAGCTCGAGTGGGACGCCAAGAACCTCAAGGCCACGAACTGCCTGGAAGCCAACAAGTATATCACGAAGCAATATCGCAAGGGCTGGGTCCTCAACGGCTGATCGGGCGTTTGCAGAATGTGCGGCAGAGAGAGGTGTAATTGGGAGGCAGCTATGTGTATGCGCACGGTCATGCGACACTTGCTTGTGGCGATGATTTCCACTATTTCCTGCGGCGCGCTATGTCTTGCGCAGGAACCTGCGTTTGAGTGTTTCGCCGTGACGGACCTCGCGCGGGTCTTCGAAGATGGGTACCAGGGTCCTGTGCCGCAGAGCCGGATTGCGGTATTCGGCATTCGCGATGAGCACGTCAGCACCCAGTGCGTCGTGAAGGCGCTGCGACAGGTCAACGATCTTGCGATCTCCGTCAGTCCTCTGAAGCACACGAGCGGCGAGAGTGTTCTGCCTTCGGATTCCGTGGCGTGGAACTTCGTGGGCTCGATTGCGATTGCGGAGAACTCGCCGAACCACCGCAAGAGCGAGGTCATCCGTCCGGCCCCGGCTCGCTTTCCGGACTATCTGTCCGACGCGAAACAAGCGACCATCGAGGCCGGCCGGTACAAGGCCGTGTATCTGACGATACACATCCCCCGCGACGCTCGTGCCGGCGACTACCAAGGTGCCGTGACCTTCCACGCGAGGGAAGGAGACGGCGCTGTGCCGTTGGCACTTACGGTATACCCGCTGACGCTTCCGCGGGAGCGCCACCTCATGGCCACCCTGTGGTATTCCACGAATCGGTTCAAGCAATTTCACGGCGTCGATTCCTCCGATTCTGATGCGTTCCACCAAATGCTGGGTGTCTACGCCCGCAACATGGCCGACCATCGGCTGAACGTCTTCCGCGTGTCCCTCGATCTCATCCGGGCGACCAAGGACAAGAACGGCACGCTGACCTTCGACTTCTCCCGGTTCGACAATTGGGCCGATGTCTTCTGGAGCACGGGAGCCATGAGCCTGCTCGAAACCGGCTTCATCGCCCGGTTCGGCGAGGGAAACTGGTCCAGCCGGCAAATCGTGCTTCGCGATTTCCGCGTTCAGGATGAAACGACCCAGGCATCCGTCACCCTGCCTGGCAAGGAGTTTCTGCCGGTGTTTCTACCTGCCCTGGAGCGGCATTTGAGCGAGCGGGGCTGGCTCGACAAGACCGTCTTCCACATCGCCGACGAGCCCTCCAATCACAATGTCATGGACTGGCGAGAAGCATCCGACTTCGTGCATCGGTATGGTCCCCGTCTGCGGCGGATCGACGCCATCGAGACGCCGCACTGCCTCGACCGGCTCGAAATCTGGGTCCCCAAGATCGATCACTACGCAACCTGGCAACAGGCATACACCGACGCCCAGCGACTCGGCAATGAAATGTGGTTCTACACGGTCGGTATTTTCCAGGCCGGCGTCTATCCGAACAAGACCGTCGATGTCCCACTCATCCAATCGCGAACTCTGCACTGGTTCAACTATCGATTCGACCTCAAGGGCTACCTGCACTGGGGCTTCAACAGTTGGACCGACGACCCCTTCGAGGCGCCGGGCCAGCATCGCGGCGACGGCTGGCACGTCTATCCCACCCAAGGCGGCCTGCTCGATTCCCTCCGATGGGAGCAGATGCGAAACGGCATCCAGGACTACGAGTACCTGTGGCTGCTCGAAGACAAGATTCGGCAGATGAAAGAAGGGATGAGCAAACGCGTCTCCCAACTGATCGTGCCGTCGCGGCGCAGCCTCGAGATCGCCGCAAGAGTGGTGCGCACAACCTCTGACTACAGCAACGATCCCAATGTTCTCTACGCGGCCAAGCGACAGGTCGTCCGCGAGATTCTCGACCTCGATCGATCGGCGCGCGTGATTGTCCAGACCAACCCTACGGAGCACTCTCGCGTAGCACGCGACGCATCCATCGACGTACACGGCTGGGCCGAGCGCGGCACGCGTATCATCGTCAATGGCACGGACCTCCCTGTTGCCGAGGACGGCCTATTTATGGAGAACGTCCGCCTATCATCCAACCTGGCGATAGTCGTCGAAGCGCGCGGCGAGAAAGCGAGCAGGCAGATCGCTCGCCAGTTTGAGGCTTTGCACGAGTCTGTCCCGATCTCACAGGATCGACCGATGGACTCGGCTATCGTCGCTCTCTCGGCCCAGGCGTGCCGTCGTTGACAGGGACCCTCTGTACGATATGATGGGCCTCAGCCTGTCTCCGCTTGACGGATAGCCGGAGCCGGGCGTCTGCTCACGACAAGACTGATTTGGAAAGGATGCGATACATGGAGCGGATGAATCGACGACAATTCATCGGGACGGCGGTGGCGGGGACTCTGGTCGCGGACGGCGTTCTGCGTCCGGCATTCGCCGGCGACGGGGATAGGTCGAAGCTCAAGCTCGGCCTGATCGGGTGCGGCTGGTA
>JAFGJR010000194.1 GCA_016928975.1 Sedimentisphaerales bacterium
CTCGGGGGCTTTCGCACCGATCCTCATTCCATCAACGATCGCGGCCAGGTGGTGGGCGTGTCTGAGACGCCGACCGGGGCGGTCTACGCGTTTCTCTGGGATCGGGAGCAGGGATTTCGGACTCTCGAGCGGTTTGACGATCCTCCTCACGCGGGCGGACTGACCATCAACAATCTCGGACAGGTCATCGGCACGATGGCCGACCCGAATGGCAACCAGCGAGCCTATCTCTGGGACCCGAACGGGGGCAAGCAACTGCTCAGCGCCCTCGGCGGCAAACAGAGCAGCGCCGACGGTCTGAACAACCTGGGTCAGGTGGTCGGCTCGGCCGAGGTGCCGGCTCGGTACCGCCATGCGTTCGTCTGGGACGCCGTTCACGGAATGCAGGACCTGGGCACCCTGGGCGGATTCAGCAGCGTTGCCCTGAGCATCAACGATTCCGGCCAGATCGTTGGCTTCGCCGAGACGTCGGCCCGTCATACCCACGCGGTCCTATGGGAGCCGAACCAGCAGGACGGCGAGTCGCCCATCACCTACAGGAAGACCGATCTGGGTGACGGGGGCGTCGGCCCGCTCACGTGCGAGATCAATGACCGGGGACTGGTCATGCGCCGCTTCGGCACGACGGCCGGCAAGACCTACTTCATGACCTGGACCCGGGCGACGGGCTTGCGGACGCTGGATTTCGTCGTAGATTCGGGCTTCCCGATCGGGCTGAATGACAGGAACCAGTTCCTCATCCGGGGCAAACCGACCGGACTGCACGTGTTCGGCCGGGTGTTCAACCGCCACCACCAGGGGTACCTGTGGGACCCGAACGAAGGCGCCATCCTGCTGGAAAACCGGATACCTGTGCAGGATATCCGGCATCTCACCGTCCGAGAGACCAACAACAACGGTCAGATCATCGTATCGCTTCAGGCCGCAGACTCCAGTCAGATCCGGGCGGTGCTCCTCGAAGGGCAGACAGGTAAGAAGAAGACAAGAGAATAGGAGAGAGCCATCTCTCTTCTCACGTTGCCGGTTTCTGTCCGCTCGGTGGTGGCAGCTCGAATTTGTAGCCGATCTCGCGGACGGTGAGGATGAGGGTCGGATTGTGCGGGTCCGGCTCGATCTTGTTGCGCAGGGTCGTGACGAATCGGTCGATGCTCCGCGATCCGACAAAGGAATCGTAACCCCAGACGAGATTGAGGATCTCGTCGCGGGTCAGTGCCCGGCCCGGCTTCTTGAGGAACAGCTCGAGCAGCCGGAACTCTTTAGGGGACAGCTTGACCTCCTCATTCCTGCGGGTGAACCGGCGTGCAGGGATGTCCAAGCGGCAATCGCCAAACTCATACACTTCCGGCTCGGCCTTTCGTGTGCGTCGCAGCAGGGCCTCGGCGCGAGCCAGCAGTTCCTTGATGCTGAATGGCTTGGTCACGTAGTCGTCGGCTCCGAGGTTCAGGCCGAGAATGATGTCGGATTCCTCGCCCTTGGCGGTGAGCATAATGATGGGCATTGCCAGCTTCTCCCGCCGTACCAGCCGGCAGACCTCATAGCCGTTGATCTTCGGGAGCATGATATCGAGCAGGATCAAGTCCGGCCTCGCGTTCAGGGCGGTGTTGAGGCCATTCTCGCCGTCCTCGGCGGTGAGCACGTGGTAGCCGTGAAACTCGAAGTTGTCCTTGAGGCCCCGAAGCATCGTGGGGTCGTCTTCAACTATGAGTACTGTTTCCATTGGTCAGCGGCGGTTGGAATTTGTACCCGATATTCGGAATCACGAGAATGAACTGCGGCTGGTGGGGATCGCTCTCCACTTTGCTTCGCAGGCTGTCGACGGCCTTGTCGATGTCGCGTACAGAGATGAAGTGGGAGTATCCCCATACGGTGGCGCGAATCTCCTCTTGCGTGAGGGGGCAATCGGACTTCTGGAGGAACAGATGGAGCATCTTGAACTCGCCGGGGGTGAGCGGGACGTCCTTGCCGTCACGACGAAAGCACCGGCCCGCGACGTCCAGTTGGCAGCTGCCAAACTCATACACGGACGGCTCGGGCTCCTTTCGCCGGCGCATGAAGGCCTCCGCACGTGCCATCAGCTCCTTGATGCTGAAGGGCTTGGTTACATAGTCGTCGGCTCCGAGGTTCAGGCCCAGGACGATATCCGATTCCTGGTCCTTCGCTGTGAGCATGATGATGGGCATCTCCAGGTCGCGTTCCCGCACGCGCGAGCAGACCTCGTAGCCGTTGATCCCCGGCAGCATGATGTCGAGCAGGATCAGGTCGGGTTTCTCCTTCAACGCCGTCTCCAGACCCTGCCTGCCATCGACAGCGGTAAGGACGTAGTAGCCCTTAGCCTCGAAGTTGTCCCTCAGTCCCCGTAGCATCGCGGGGTCATCCTCGACGATCAGAACCGTTCTCATGATCCGTCTTATCGAAGTCCTTCGTCCTTGTCCTGTCGGCCGTCGGCCGTACGAGCCCTATACCATAGCTGCAAACCGTTGCCCGTGTCAAACACAACCACCCCACCTGACTCTGTGCTGGCGGCACAGGTCTCGCCGTTTCCCGCCGGCACACATTTGCCCTTGACGCCTTGTCGAGAAGGGATTTACAATGAACCCTCTGTGTGCATGGTGGCGGGAACCACCTGGCACGGGTAGGATATGGCTATGATTGTGGACTGTCATACACATGTCCGTTCATCGAACGAGGCGGACACCTCAGAGCACCTGGCGGCCGTAGGAACCGTCGATGCCTGCATTGTCCTGGCCGGCCCGGATGATTCCCATGAGACGGTGAACAGGAGATTATCCGAGTATGTGGCCCGGAGCAAGGCCAAGATGGTCGGCTTTGCCGTGGTGGACCCGACAGAGGACCCGATTGACGAAAAGAGCCTGCGAGGGCAGGTGGAGAAGCTGAATCTGCAAGGATTCGTTGTATACGGCTCCCTGTGCGGCTTTCATCCCGCCCACAGCCGGGCGATGCGGTTCTATGCGGCAGCTCAGGAGATGGGCGCGCCGGTCTTTTTCCACAATAGCGGCCACACGTTACGAGCGAGCGCCGTCCTGGAATACACGCAGCCACACCTTCTGGACGAGGTAGCAAGGACCTTCCCGGATCTGAAGATGGTGATCGGAAACATGGGCGTGCCCTTTGTCGAGCAGACGCTGTCCATGGTATCCAAGCACGAACACGTGTTTGCGGACCTTACAATACGGCCGGGGAAGGTGTGGCAGACATACAACATCGTCGTAGCGGCCTACGAGCGGGACGTCATGGACAAGCTGCTGTTCGGGAGCGGCTTTCCCCTGGGCACGGCAGGGGAATGCATCGAGACGCTCCTCGGATTCAACATGCTTCTGTCCGACACGAAGCTGCCGACGGTTCCGCGAGGCTGCATTCGCAACGTGATCGAGCGGGACTCGCTCGAGCTGCTCGGTATCTTGCAGCCCACCGGCGAGTAGGTTCAGCAGCCCACTGCTGCCGGAGGCAAGCACAAGACTTCGCCCCCATTCAATTCATCCTCCGACTCCGCGCATGAATTCAGTGACTACTTGGGTTTGAAGCCCTTGACCTTGCCGCTGGTGTACTTGCCGCAGGCTCTCTCCAGATTGACATCGGTGATGTTCGCCAACGTGCACAGCCAGGCAAACACGTCCGCAAATTCCTCTTCCGTGTTCGCCTTGTCCCTGGAGGCCAGGGCCGTAGCCAACTCCCCGACCTCTTCGATGAACCACAGGAACGTGCGAGGGACGCCTCGTTCCTTGTCCCGCTTCTTGTACTTGCGGGCGATCAACCTCTGGAACTCGCTGATCTGCATAGCGCATACCCCAACCGCTCGCGAGACAACTCGCACCAACGTCCGAAAAACCGGCCGGCGCGTTCGCGACGAGGGGATGACGGTTTTACTTGCCGCTCAGCAGGTTCGACAGCTTCGTCTTCGCGAAGACGCCCTTGGCCTGTGCGATCGCCTTGTTGTAGGTCTGCTCCGCCCTCTGGCCGTACTTGTCGCCGCGTGCCTGGCCGGAGAGGCTGAGCTCCCCGGTCAGTGGGCCGTCCACTGCCTCGATAATTTCGAGCATCGTAATCTTGTTTGTGGGCTTGGCCAGCGAGAAGCCGCCGCGAGGCCCTCGCTTGCTGCGGAGCACGTTCGCCCGCACCAACTGCTGCAGGATCTTGAGCAGGTACTCAAGAGGGATGTCATACTGCTTGGAAACGTCCTGTGACAACACGACCCCGTCGCCCTGATGCTTGGCTATGTAGCCGACTGCCAGAAGGGCGTATCCCGTGGATCTACTGACTCTCATTTGATTCTCCTTCCATACAACCTGGAATTCGTACTATCCATATGGTAGTCATGCGAGCATTGTGCAATAGCAACGAGCATCATACAAAGTGCCACCCGCATGATGACACACACCCCGGACGTCGGCGGCCCGCCTGACAGTCCTGACGATTCAAATAGGTATTAGTATCCATTGTTTACTTCAAATAGCAAGAGTTTTTTTCAAAATGGCGAAAATTTACGAATTTCGCGCCAGAATTCCGCCAATCTCGCCCTTTTGGGCGGAAGAAGGGGGATTTCATCAAAAGGCTTGACAGTGACGAAGTGGCCGCATAGGATTTGGCGGTCTTTTTTTTGGAGTCTTTGACGGGGAGATTGATATGGCTGTGAGTCAGCCGCGAATTAGTGTGCAGTACGTGGACGATGCGACGGTAGTGGCCTTTACCGACGAGAAGATCCTCGAAGAGACGGACGTGCGTGCGTTGCGAACGTCCATTGAGGCGGTGATCGAGCAGGCGACCCGGATCCATCTCGTGCTGGACTTCCGGCGAGTGAAGTTCTTGTCCTCCGCCGTGCTTGGGTTGTTGATCCGAATCAGCAAAAGGATCTATGAGCAGGGGGGCGAGTTGCGGCTGTGCAACATCCACCCCGGCATCTACGAGGTATTCAAGATCACCCGGCTGACGGGTGTGTTCGAGATCCATAAGGATGTAGATGGTGCGATTGCCAGTTTCCCGCCGCCCCAGCAATAGGAGCCGTCCGGGCCCGGATATCCTCGACACTGTCGCGAAGCTCCGGTTGGCCCGGGTGAGCCGACCTACATATGTGTGGCTTGGCCCAGACGACATGGAAGGGAAGGTAGCACGGCATGGCGTCTGAGGCACCGGTCCATTGTTCGATCGTTGTAGAGAGCAAGCCGTCGGGTCTCAGCGAGCCATGCCAGCGGCTTCTGTCGGTGTTAGAGGAGAAGGGGTATACGCAGGACGACGCGTTCGCCGTGCATCTGGCTCTCGAAGAAGCGTTCCTCAACGCCGTAAAGCATGGCAACAAGATGGACCCAAGCAAGAAGGTGACGCTGGAGTACTGGGTCGATGAGGAACGGGTGGAGATCCGGATGACGGATGAGGGCGGAGGATTCGATCCTCGCAGCATACCGGATCCCCGGGTGGGAAAGAACCTGTATCGGCCGGAGGGCCGGGGCCTTCTGCTGATGAGGGCATACATGGATGTGGTCGAGTACAACGAGCAGGGCAACGGTCTGCGCATGGTGCGCTCCCGGAGGCGTCCCGTGTCGAGCGAGTCCCGCACGGCAGGGATCTGACGGCGTGCGGCGTGAGCGACCCTGATGGGCCGGTGGTTCCGATAAGCAGCATGTGTGCCCGCGAGGGGCGATGGCGGTCGGCTGCCACCCGGCAATTCTGCTCGTACGCGGCGAGACTGCCAAAGTGTCTGTTTGGTCCGGTCGAATTCCTACTTCATGAGCTTGATTGTCTCACGAAAGGGATCGGCCAAATGGATACATGTAACACGACGGTTTCCGCCGGCCACGTTCTCAGCGAACAGATCGGTCGGCAAGTGTTTGACGCTCTCCCGGAGGATGGAGTCGTTGTAGCCATTATCGGCCGCGACGGCACACGCTGGGCGAGTGATCCGGACGCCTTTGCCCGACTTGGCCTGGATGACGCAACGATTGCGGGACTGCGGGCCAGGGTGGATGACGGGGCCGAGCCCGCTATCATGCGGCTCAGCGAGGCCAGCGTCATGATGGCTCAATTGTGCACCCGGCACACGGATTGCGGTTACACGCTGGTCGCTCTGCCCCGTGGCGCCGGCGAACCTGTCGCACCGGACATCAGCTTCCTGGAAGCTTGCCTCGGGCAGATCACACTCATCGCCAGACTCACCGAGGAGAACAGGCAACTGACGAGCCGACCACTGGGGTACAGCGCCAGCCTGGGATCGCCCCAGTGGCCCATGAACTGAGAGCCGTTCGAGGCCCTGCGTGTCATGGGAACCGGCGCCTCTGCGACTGCGCAGGCGCAGAAAAGGCTTTTTGGATTGCGTGATCGCCGCTCCATGTTATGATGGTGCCACAAGCGCATCTCGTACGGCCTTGCGGGGTGCGGTGCCGCCGTCAACCAGTTGGATCGAGGTATTGAGTGAAGTTTCAGGTGTTCAGAGATGGTGAGGTCGTCGAGAAGTTCAGACCCTGCGGCGCCTATCTATTCGGCACGGACGGCATCAGCATCCGCCGGGCGAAGATAGCAGCCAACAACGGCTGTATTGAGTGTGCCAGGCCGAACGTTGAGACGGCGGGCCTGGCCCTGCTGTGGCCGATCAGCGGTTTCGGCCGAATCCTGTTGCCGACCACGTGCCTGCCCGAGAGGGACCGACCCTACAACCTCAACGTCGAAATCACTCGCGCCAAGCTTATGCAGATTACCAACCGGCGGGAGGACTGGTCCTTCTTCGATAACATTGAGGGGATGGAGGAGATTTCACAGAAGTCGCAGGATCTGTTCATCGAGGCGATCCAGAACATCGAGGCCGGGGCGAGGGCATCGCGGCTTGCCGACGAGTCGCTGAGAAGAGCGATGGTGTACTCTGAGAAGCTGGCGGTTCGCTACGGCAAGCTGATGTTTGACAAGCGACGTAAGAGCCATGGTTTCGGCCGCGGTTGTCTTGGCTGTCGCGTGGACCCCCGGCGGATCGACACGCCTCGGTATGCCGAGAGGCTCGTGGAGTCCTTCCCCGCCGTGACGATCCCGATCAACTGGGCACAGGTCGAAGCCCGAAAAGGGCAACTGGATTTTTCCTCCGTGGATCAATGCCTTTCCGTGCTGAGCGGAAAGAAAGTGGTGATCGGTGCCGGACCATTGCTTCGTTTCGCGGAAGATCATCTGCCGTCGTGGCTCCTTCAGTCCGGTGCGGGCTTCGAAAAAATGCGAGATTTGGCATACCAGTTCGTCTCCAAGGTGGTCGCTCGTTACGCCAACGTCGTTCATCGGTGGTACGTGATCAGCGGGCTGAACGCGTACAATCAGTTCAACTTCAATTTCGAGCAGATTCTCGAGATGACGCGTGCGGCGACCATGGGGGTCAAGGCGGCGGGCAGCCGGGCCGTCAAGATCATTGAGGTCAGCTATCCTTGGGGCGAGTACTATGCGACGACGCCGAACAGCATTCCGCCGTTCGTCTACATGGACATGGTCGTCCAGAGCGGGACGAACTTCGACGCATTCGGCTTGCAGATGCGCTTTGGCAAAGACGAGGCGGGGATGCACCTCCGGGATATGATGCAGATATCCTCGATTCTCGACTGTTTTGCGGCGGTGGCCAAGCCGCTGTACGTCACGGATGTGGAGATCCCCAGCAAGAACGGCAGCGGCCCGTTTGAGAGCCAGGTGGCCGGCGTGTGGCACCAGAAATGGGACGAGACCCGCCAGAGCCAGTGGCTCAGTCGCTTCTACAAGATTGCCCTGAGCAAACCGTACGTGGAGGCGGTCAACTACGGTTGTCTTGTGGATGGTCCGGACAGCACCATCGCCTTCAGTGGTTTGCTTGACGAGCAATTCGAGCCCAAGGAATCGTTCAAGACGCTCAAGAGATTGTACGTTTCAATGTTCAAGCGGTAGGAGCGGACGCGACAGGCGCAGGGGTCCTTATGACGTCCGGTAGTGCGACGAGCGAAAGTGGGTCGGCCGGTGATCCCGTCGAATCCGCCGGTTTTGTCCTCCTCGTGTGTATCTGCGTAGCCGTCGCGATCCCTTTTGTTGTGACCGCGACACGCATATCGGCAAACCAGGTCCTTCTCGAGATCGAAGACAGGGTCAATCCGAACCACGCGTCACCTGCAAGCCTGGCCAGACTGCCGAGAATCGGTCCGGCGAGGGCTCAACAGATTGTCTCCTACCGACGCCGGTTCACCGAGCAAGTCGGTCAAAGGCCTGCCTTTCATCGTGCCGAGGATTTGCGGGAGATCAGGGGAATAGGGCCGGCCACCATTGAGGCGGTCCGCCCGTGGCTGGTCTTTGATTCTCTCGCTTCTGACACACCGTCGGCGGAGCCGGCCATCCAGGGTGACCGGGAAGCGGATTCCCTTGAATAACTGAGCTTCGCACCCATTTTGCGGCATTCCCTTGAAACTCCGGCGTCTGAAATGCGTCTATACAGGCGGGTCCTGGTAAGCACCCTCCGTGTGGACGGGCGGGGCAAATCGGGCAACGTGCAAGGATTGACCTGACGGCAGTATCTGTGCTACAATACAGGGTCTGCCCTTGTCGGGAGGTCCTGGCACGAGGTGGAACCTCGATAGACCCGTCCATGATGGAGGAAGAAGGTGAATGTGGTTTTGAGCGGCGTTCGCGTGCTTGCGCTGGTTTTCAGCATCGCTGGTTCGGTGCTGGCGGCTCAGCGCTCTCCATATCTTGCCGACAACGGCGGTGTTGGCGATCCTAACGCGCCGGCGGTCCTCGTTGTGATCAATGAATTCCTGGCCTCGAACTCGGGCGATGAGTACGTGGACCCGCAAGGTGAGCCGGACGATTGGGTGGAGTTGTACAATCCAGGGGATTCACCATGGGACGTTGGCGGGATGTACATGACAGACGACCTGCTCGTTCCGATGAAATGGCGGATGCCGACCGGCGACACGGCCTTGACGACAATCGCCGCTCATGGGTACCTGGTAATCTGGGCGGACAGGGACGTGCAGGATCCCGGATTGCACGCCGACTTCTCCCTCAGCGCCGACGGGGAGGATCTGGCCTTGTTCGACACCGACGGCGAGACCCTGGTGGACAGTATCCACTTCGGCCGGCAGCTCCCGAACATTTCCTATGGTCGATTCCCCGATGGCAACGATTCCTGGTATCTGATGACGATTCCCACTCCCGGCAGCGAGAATCTGCGGACTGCCGGGGGGATCACGGCCAAGCCGAGGTTCAGCTTCGAGCACGGCTTCTACGACCGGGAGTTCTCCGTCACGATCTTGTGTCCAACAGAAGGGGCGGTGGTCTACTACACCACGGACGGCAGTGAGCCGTACTCCGTGGCTGCCGCTCGTCCGGGCGACTCGGCATCGATATACACTGAGCCCGTGCGGATCAGCGCGACCACGTGTCTGCGTGCCGCCGGCGTCAGGCCGGACTGGCAGCCTTCTGCGATTGCGACTTGTACCTACGTCTTTCTCGCCGACGTGGTCAAACAGTCTCCGACGGGAGCCGCCCCGGGACCGGGGTGGCCCACCGGCAGCATCAACGGGCAGACGTTCAACTACGGCATGGACCCGGAAGTCGTGAACGATCCTCGTTACAAGGACCTGATGAACGATGCGCTGCTTGCCATCCCTTCGATCTCGCTCGTCACCGAGCTGAGCAATCTCTTCGACCCCCGGACGGGAATCTATGTGAACGCCAAGAAGACGGGGCAGGCGTGGGAGCGTCCCGTCTCCGTCGAGCTGATCTATCCGGATGAGACCGAAGGGTTTCAGGTGAACGCCGGACTGCGCATCCGCGGCGGATACAGCCGGAGCGACTCGAACCCGAAGCACGCGTATCGCCTCTTCTTCCGCAGCGAGTATGGCACGCCAAAGCTTGAGTATCCCCTCTTCGGCCAGGAAGGCGTCGACGAATTCGAGAACGTCGACCTGCGCACCAGTCAGAACTACTCGTGGGCCTATGACGGCTCCGAGAAGAACACGTTTCTCCGCGACGTGTTCTCCCGTGACACCCAGCGTGACATGGGCGAGCCCTACTCTCGCAGCCGCTATTATCATTTGTACCTCAACGGCCAGTACTGGGGCCTCTTTCAGACGGAGGAGCGTGCGGAGGCCTCGTACGCGGAATCGTACCTCGGCGGGGCCAAGGAGGATTACGACGCCATAAAGACGGTGGGCGGTAACCCGGACTACACAATCGAAGCGACGGACGGCACGATGGACAACGCCCTTCTGCTCTGGGAGGCTGCCGTTGTCGGCTTCACGACCGACGAGCCGTACTATCGCATCCAGGGCCTGGACCCTAATGGCATACGCGACCCCGCCTACCCGAAGCTGCTCGACACAGATAACCTGATCGACTACATGCTGTGCACGTTCTACGCCGGGGATTTCGACGGCCCAATATCCAATTTCATCGGAAACAACAGGCCGAACAACTACCACGCCCTGTACAACCGCCGGAATCCCGATGGTTTCAAATGGTTTCGACACGATGCCGAGCACACGTTGATCGACCGCTACGGATGGGGTCTGGATCGCACCGGGCCGTTTACGAATTCCGACCTGGGACGCTTCGAGTACTTCACCCCCCAATGGCTCCAGCAGAAGCTGCTGGAGCACCCGGAGTTCCGCATGCGCCTCGCCGATCGTGCGCACCGGTGCTTCTTCAACGACGGTGCCCTGACCTATGCGAGATCGAAACAGCGCCTGCTGGACCGGGCACAACAGATCGAGATGGCGATCATCGGGGAATCCGCCCGGTGGGGGGACTCAAAACACTCGCCCCCCTTCACCAAGGTGCACTGGGAGAACGAGGTCGATCGCATCGCCAATGACTATGGGGACTACGGTCTGCTGAACCGGACTTCGGTAGTTCTGAACCAATTGAAGGGGCACGAGTGGTACCCCGATGTCGTGGCACCGGTCTTCAACCTCCACGGAGGGCATGTCCCCGTCGGCTTCCGCCTAGAGATGGACGCGCCATCCGACATCTACTATACGCTGGACGGCACGGACCCGCGATTGCCCCGGAAGGCGGGCAGCATGGAGGGGCAGGTGCTCGTTGCGGAGAACGCCGCCAAACGGGTCCTCGTGCCAGGGGGCGGTATCTCGGAGGCATGGAAAGGCGGGGACGACTTCAACGATGCGAGCTGGGAGCTTGCAGAGGGCAGCCCCGGCGGGATCGGCTATGAACGCAGCTCCGGGTATGAGTTGTTGATCAGCTTCGACGTGGGCCGGGAGATGTACGGAGTCGCCACCGGTTGCTACGTCCGGATTCCTTTTGAGGTGACTGCCGACCCGAGCCAGTACAAGTCCCTGGTTCTGCGGGTGCGGTACGACGATGGGTTCGTTGCCTACATCAACGGCGTGGAAGTGCAAAGGGCTTCGTTCACCGGGACGCCGCAGTGGAATTCGGCGGCCCAGGACAGCCACGAGGGCGACGGCCCGGAAGTCTTCACGATCACCGAGCGTCTCAGTCTGCTGCAACAGGGCCAGAACATCCTTGCCATCCACGGATTGAATATCTCATCGACGAGCTCGGATTTTCTCCTCATGGTCTCGCTGGCGG
The DNA here is from genome assembly GCA_016928975.1 of Sedimentisphaerales bacterium. Next base: position 11,551 of record JAFGJR010000194.1, read on the forward strand.
CGGACGACGGGACCTCCGGCGAAGGCAGCGGGATCTCACCGACGGCGATCAAGTACACTGAACCGGTGACGCTGGACAAGAGCGTGCCCGTGAAAGCCCGATCACTGAGCGACAATGCCTGGAGCGCGCTGAACGAGACGGTCTTTGCGGTGGGCCCGGTCGCGGAGGACCTGCGGATCAGCGAGATCCTGTACCACCCCGGCGAGACCGGCGAACCGAACGATCCCAACACGGAATTCATCGAGCTGACCAATGTCGGGATCGAGAGCGTCAATCTGAACCTGGTCAAGTTCGCGAACGGTGTCCGCTTTGCCTTCCCGGATGTCGTGCTGGTTCCCCAGGAGTACTGCCTTGTTGTCAAAGACGTGAGGGCATTCGAGGCCAGGTACGGTTTGGGCTTGCCTGTTGTGGGCTCGTATGCAGGCAGTCTGAACAACGCCGGCGAACGGATCGAGCTGCTCGATGCGGCCGGGACGGACATTCACGACTTTCGCTTCGAAGACGGCTGGTTCGACATTACCGATGGGCCGGGCTTCTCTCTTACCATCAAAGACCCTGCCGGTGCGGACCCGAACGCCTACGATGACGAGGACCTCTGGCGGCCCAGCGCCAGGGCGGGCGGCTCACCCGGCGCCGACGACAGCGGCCAGGTGCCTGCCCTGGGAGCGGTGGTCATCAGTGAGCTGCTGGCCAACTCTCGAGGCAGCGCGCCCGACTGGATCGAGCTGCATAACACCACGGATCGACCCATCAGCATCGGAGGCTGGTTCCTCAGCGACGACGCCAACAACCTGACCAAGTACGAGATCGCCGCGGGGACCTACATTGCCGCCAACGGGTACGCTCTCTTCGCTGAGAACCGCCACTTTGGCTCGCAGGCGGACCCGGGCTGTCACGAGCCTTTTGCTCTCAGTGCTTCCGGCGAGACGCTCTATCTACACTCGGGCTCGGCAGGAGTCCTGACTGGCTACAGCCAACGGGAGAAGTTCGATGCCTCCGAAGCGGGAGTCTCGCTCGGGCGCTATCAGAAGAGCACCGGGACAGACAACTTTGTGGCGATGAGCGCTCCCACTCCGGGGGCCGCCAATGCGGCACCGCAAGTGGGACCGGTGGTCGTCAACGAGATCATGTACCATCCGGATGCTCCTGCCGACGCGGAGTATGTGGAGCTGCTCAACATCAGCGGCGAGCCCGTGATCCTGTACGATGTGGACAGGGAAGCCCCCTGGCGTTTCAGCGATGATGCAGGCATCGAGTATCTGTTCCCCGCTGACTGGCCCGTGACGCTCGCGCCGGGTGAGTATCTGCTGTTGGTCAAGGACCCCGAGCTGTTTGGCTCAAGATACACTCCGCCGGCAGATGCGAAGGTGCTTGCATGGACATTCGGCAAGCTCGTCAATGGTATGGACAAGATTCAGCTCAGCAAGCCCGGCGACGTGAGCGGCGATGGGACGCGTCAGTGGATTCGCGTCGACCGCGTCGTATACAGTGACGGCTTGCATGGGAAGGAATTCGCCGAGGGCCTGGACCCGTGGCCGGTGCAGGCCAATGGCTTCGGCGCATCGTTGAGTCGGACCGATTCCGTTGCCTACGGCAACGATCCTGCGAACTGGCACGCAGCCGTCCCGTCACCGGGTTCAGCCAACGAGCAGACCGTCATTCAGAGTCCGGGGCCGTAGATGCCTGATTTCTCGTTGCTTACCGGACGTGCCCGCCGGGCAACATGTCACCGCCATTGAAACCGGGTCGGCCTATTGACTGTGAATGCGTCTTTATGTTAAAATAGATAAGGTATTCGGGCTGGAACAGACCACTTCCGGATGAGGTAAGAGAACGATGATGTGTAACTACTTGGGAGGGCGTCACTTGCGTTCAAAGGTCCGAGGCCGGACGTGAAAGGAATGTTCTCTTTGGAGCTGCGGAATCCAGCCGTGCCTGCAACCGTGCAGGAGAAGGCCGGCACTATGATGAGTGAGCCACAACAACGCGCCTGTCCCGGTGAGCCCGGATTGAAGGACAAGAGCAAGGTCCATCAAGAGCAGCAGCCGAAGAAGACCGTGGACCGGATGCTCGCATGCCGGTACGAGATGAAGTATCTTATTACGGAGAGTCAGGCCGCAGGCATCGAACGATATATTCGCCCGTTTCTCGAGCCGGATCGGTACTCCAAGCTGAGACGGGGAGGACGGTATCCGATCGTCAGCCTGTACCTGGATTCCCCGGAGCTGCGGTTGTGCAAGGAGACCCTGACCGGCGTGAAGAACCGGTTCAAGCTGCGGATTCGCAGCTACACGGACGAGCCTGACTATCCGCGTTTCTTCGAGATCAAACGGCGGATCAATCGCGTCATCCTGAAGAGCCGGGCGCGAGTGATGGACCGCGATGTGGCGGCCTTGCTCAAGGGCAAGCTGCTGTCCGCGCAAGGCTATACGACGGATGAGGCGGCGCTGAACCAGTTCCAGCTTTACGTGGCGACTATTCATGCCGGCCCGATGGTTCTGGTCCGGTATACAAGGCACGCTTGGGAGAGCACCTCGCAGAACCGGGTGAGAGTGACATTCGACCGGGATCTCTGCTACAAGGTGACTCACGAGCCGGTCGTGCGGCTTGGAGGTACGGGTTGGCAGCACAACGACATTACCGTGCATAGTACGATCCTGGAGATCAAGTTCACGGGGACTCATCCCCTCTGGCTCAGCCGTCTGGTGGAGGATTTTGGCTTGGAGTTGAACTCCGTATCCAAGTACGCCACGTCCATCGAGCAGGCGTTTCGGTTTGGGTTCTGTGCGCCGGCCATGAGGAGTCCGTGGAATGGATAGACTGTGGGAAATAATGGAGGACACGTCTCTGGGCGGAGGGCCCTTCACGCCGCAGACCGTGCTCCTCTCGCTCTTGCTGGCGTTCGTGCTCGGTCAACTCATCGCGTGGGTCTACTACCTCACACATAGCGGCTTGTCCTATTCTCGCTCCTACGTGCAGTCTCTGATCCTGATCACGGTCGTGGTCTCCATGGTGATGGCGGTAATCGGGAATAATATCATCACCGCAGTGGGCCTCATGGGCGCGCTGGCCATCGTCCGCTTCCGAAACGTCATCAAGGATACACGGGACATCGCCTTCATCTTCTGTTCGCTGGTGGTGGGCATGGCGGCCGGTTCTCATCGGTACCTGACGGCAGTCCTGGGGACGGTCATTCTGTGCGGGATTGCGGTGTATCTGCATTTCACCGATTTTGGCTCGCATGAGCCTCATAACGGCTTCCTGCGTTTCGGCCTGCGGGGCACCCTCGGCCCGGACCATCCGGTGCCGGGCATCCTGCACCGGTTCTGCGCGAGTTTCTCGCTGATCTCGGTGCAGGACAGCGGTTTCGGCGAACCCGCCGAATACGCCTATCAAATCCTGATTCGCAATATCGCCAGGAACGAGGAGCTGATCGCCGAGCTGGAGAAAGTCGAAGGGATTGAGAACATCAACTTGACGATGCAGGAGAGGCTTCTCGAAGTGTAGGCCGCACGATGAAACGAAACGCTGCACCCAAGAATCACGAGCACAAGCACTTCCGCGTGCGTCACGCGATACCGGTGATGGTGTGGTTGGCGGCCGTCGCGAGCATTATGTGGCTGTTCCACGTGCGTGCCCGGCGCTTCCAGGTCGTCGGGATCGCCCGGGGCGAGGTACGTCAGGTGGCCGCGAGCAGCACGGGTCGAATCAGAGATATTCCCGTCAGTCTGTATGAGCCCGTCATCGCCGGACAGACATTGGCGGTGGTCGATACCATTCTCGACAACGAGCAGACTCTGGAGGTTGAACTGACCACGCAACTGGCGGGCGTCGAGGCAGAAATCGAGCATCTGGCCGCCCAACTGATCCCAACGCAAGAGCTGATGCAGGCGGAGGCACGTAACCTGCAAATCAGCCGAGCGGGAGATCTGACCCGTCTGGCCATGGACGTCGACAGCTACCGGGTGCGGGTCCTGCAGTTGAAAGGATCCATTGCCCCGGACGACATCACGCTGAGTGACTTGGAGATGCAGCGGGCGACTTATGAGAAGCTCGTCAAGGACGACTTGATCTCGCCATACGAGCTGGACAGGGTCAAAGCCCAGTGCGCGAGCCTGGCCAAGAAGATCCAGGAACAGACGCAACTGCTGGGCCAGGCACAGGCGGATCTGACCAAGGCGGAGGCTCGGCTCAAGCAGTTTGCCGGCCAGACGGTCGCAGAGCCGCCGGTGGACCAGACGCTGGAGGTGATCCGCAAGGAAATCGGGGTGCAAGAGACCCTGATGGAAGGACTGCTGGAACGACTTCGTGCGCTGAAATCCCGCAGAGCGGTCGAGATCAAGTCGCCGATTGAAGGGGTCGTCATTCCGATTGCGGTGCGGGAGAATGACGCCTCGCAGCAAAGGCCCGGCGAGCAGGTGATGCGGCGTGTCGGGGAGGTGGTGAGGGCCGGTGACCCGATTCTCGCCGTTGCCCAGAAGGAGCCGACTGAGATTGTGGCCTACGTGAGCGAGCAGCAGTTGAGCGAACTCAGGGAGGACATGACCGTGGAGCTGATCAAACTCGGGCCACCTGCGCAAATCGCGCAGTCACAGATCATGTCGATCAGCCCGACGATGGAGTTGATGCCTCAACGGCTGTGGCGCAATCCCAACATCCCGCAGTGGGGCCGGCCCGTGGTGATCGGCATTCCGACGGGATTGTCGCTCGTCGCCGGCGAAGTCGTGGGGATCCGGGGGTTGTAGTGACGAGCTTCCCTATGTCACGAAGCGACGAACGCGGAGACACTGGAGCATGATGGGCACATCGCACTATCGAGAATGGCTGCCTCTGGCGTGTTTGGCCGGCCTGGCGGTTCTGACAGGGTGTGGCCCGAAGAGCTACAAGGGGGATGCGGACCAGCGAGTGTACAAATTCGTTGACCGCAAATGGGAACCTGAGTTTGGCCCGCGTGCGAACTATCGTATCACCGGTGCACCGCCGTCGCCCAACGATCTCGACGTCGAGCTGGTTTTCCAGATTGAGCAGATCGTCTCGCAGAGCCGAATTCTCACGATCCCCCAGGCGGTGGCGATCGCGACGGTGCACAATCGCGACTACCATCTCCAGAAGGAGCGGTTGTACACGATGGCCCTGGACATGCGCCTGGTGCGCCACGTGTATGAGACGCAGTTGTTCGGCGGCGGCCTGGCCGAATACTCCAACGACGAAAAGAACGGGGACAGGCAGGAGGAGATCGCCGTGGAGCCAAGTCTCGGCTTCAATCGGCTCCTGGCCATTGGGACTCTGATCAGTGCGCAGGTCGGCGCTCGATGGGTCGATATCCTCTCCGGGTCTGGCGACGGCGGTCTGTCTTCTGTTCTGACGGCGACCGTGACGCAGCCCCTGCTGCGAGGCAACAAGCCTCGCGTCGTCCTGGAGCCGCTGACCCTGGCGGAGCGCAACGCCCTCTATGAGATCAGGAACATCGCTCGGTTTCGAAAGCTGGTCGTGGTCACGGTGATCACACAGTACTACGAGGCTTTGAAACTGCAAGAGACGATGAGGAATATCGACGCGCACATCAACTCGCTTCTGACGCTGGAGAATCGCGTCGAGAGGCTCGTCGAGGTCGCCCTGTTGCCACGGGAGGAACTGGATCAGGCTCGCCAGGAGATTCTGCGTGCCCGGGATGCGCGGATTCCGGCACAGAAGGAGTACGAACGATCCCTCGACTCACTGAAAATGACTCTCGGCGTGCGTCCGACAATGGAGTTCGACGTGGATGCGCATGTCTTCGAGACGCTGAAAGCCGAGGGTATCCCGTACCCGGACTTCACCCTGAATGATGCCATAGAGACGGCTTTGTACCATCGTCTGGACCTGACGAACAATGCCGACATGGTGCTCGACGCGCAGCGGGGGGTATATGCCACGGCGGATGGCCTGCGACCGGGGGTCGATGTGTTTGGCGGGACACGTCTCGACAGCAACGGCTCCAAGACAGCCACGGCGGGTCTGACGCTCGACCTGGACCATGTGCCGGAGCAGGACCTATACGTCAGGGCACTGGTCCTCCTGAACCAGCGGCAGCGCGAGTACGACCTCACCGCCGACACTATCCGGATGGAAGTCCGCGAGGCGCACCGCAAGATGCTCGAAGCGGCGGAACGGTACGAGGTCTTGTCCGAGGGGCTCCGTCTGGCCCGGGAGCGTGTGGAAAAGACCTTCGCGGCACTTCGGTACGCCAAGTTGAGCAGCCGGCGTGTCCTGACGGCATTGGAGCATCTGCAGGACGCGAGGAACCAGGCCGCCGGCGCGCTGACCGACTATGCGGCTGCAAATCTGGACTTCTATCGCGACACGGAGATCCTACAGGTCCGGCCGGACGGCATGTGGGAGATCGGGCCTCTGGAGAACCGGGTGAGAAGAGCCGCATCCCAGACGGACTGATCGTTGACGGGAACGTGACCCGGTGCTACAATACACATCGATGGCCGACTGCAGAGATGGGGGCTGTCTTGAACGGAGTCAAGGGTCTTCCATAGTCTCTTTGAGAGAGAAAGGGTGAAAGCATGCGTACGACGAGGATGTTACTGCTGGTCGTTATAGGGTCATTGCTGAGTGGCAGTCTGTGGGGAGCGGATGTCATCCTGAACGAGTATAATGCGGTCGACAGTGCCGAATTTCTCAATGGGGGCAACTCTGCCGCCGACGAGTCGGGAGGGCGGGCGTTCGACTCCTACTTCGGCCGCGTCGAGGGCAACGGCGGGGACTGGTTCGAGCTGGTGGTCATCAAAGACCACCTCGATATGCGCCGCTGGAAGCTCGACATCTACGAGGACAAGAAGTTCGACAAGACATTGAACCTCACGAACGATGTCATCTGGTCGGACCTGCGAAGCGGAACGATCATCACGGTTGCGGAGGATGTTCCCAGCGACGTCGGCTACAATCCCGCCGGCGGGGATTGGTGGATCAACGTCCAGGCCAACGATCAGGGTGACGGTCTCTACATCGACAAGTCGAACTTCAAAGTCAGCAGCAAGGACTGGCAACTGGCGATACGCGACGCGACGGGCGCACTGGTGTTTGGCCCGGCCGGCGAGGGAGTCCGCCCTCTGGACGGGGTCTCCGGCACGAACGTGTTCAAGCTGAGAGGCGATCCAAGTGCGTCGATCACGCCGACTTCCAACGACTACGGCGATGGCAGCGACCTCAGCACGTTCGGCGAGTCAAATCGCTGGGGTGCCCAGGATTTCAACGATCTGCGTCCCAAGATCACACCGGTTGACGCCTCCATCGAGGTCCTGGCGCCCAACGATGTCTCCGTGGTCGCCAGCGCGGGCACCGTGATGATCGTCAAGTGGAAGAGCACAGGCATTACAGAAACCGTCCTCATCGAGTTCTCCACCGATGGTGGCGATGCCTGGTCGCCCGTGTATCCGCCGAATGTCGGCAACACTGGCCAGTACCGCTGGCTCGTTCCCCTGGTGGAGTCGGATCTGTGCCTGATTCGGGTGTCCAGCAGCACGCGGCTATCCATGTCCGATGTCAGCGACGGGCCATTTGTCATCCTGGCAGATATCCCTGTTGCCTGCTTGACAGACGGTCTTGCGAGCTTGCTCTCGAGCTGGTTGCGATAAAGCACTCATCGTCCGAAACCGGCAGAAGAGGCCCTGTTCATTCAGGCGACCGAGTTCGGCCGGCATCGTGAGTCCTCCGCCATAAATGGCCCGGCGTCGGTCTGCGCCTGCCAAAGAGAAGACGTGTTCGCCGCGGCCTATCTTCCTCTGTCGAGAATCATATTTGTCCTGACGCCCGGCAGCGCATTTACACGAGCCCGGCAGAATACTATAGTGGGCGTCCGGAGGTGGCTGGCCTGACGTGGCGCAGGAGGATCGAGTGAAGCATCGACTCGGGCCCCCTGACCCAGGCAGGCTGGCGGCGGGATCACATGCCGAGGCCGGAAGCAGGATGGTTGATTAGAGAGGTCATTGACGTAGATGAGCACGAAGGAAGGCACGTACAACTTCGGTGAGATTGAGAAGAAGTGGCAGGAGTACTGGCAGGAGCACAAGACGTTCAAGGCCGTGGACTGCGATTCATCCAGGCCGAAGTACTACGTCCTCGATATGTTTCCCTATCCCAGCGGCCAGGGCCTGCACGTGGGCCATCCGGAAGGCTATACGGCCAGCGACATCGTCGCCCGGTATAAGCGAATGAAGGGCTTCAACGTCCTGCATCCGTTCGGATGGGATGCATTCGGACTGCCGGCCGAGCAGCACGCGATCCAGACCGGCACCGACCCGGCTCTCACGACCGCCAAGAACATTGCCAACATGCGGCGGCAGACGAAATCGCTCGGCTTCAGTTACGACTGGGACCGCGAGATCGCCACGACCGACACGGAGTACTACAAGTGGACGCAGTGGGTCTTCCTGAAACTCTTCAATTCCTACTTCGATGAGACCGAACAGAGGGCCAGACCCATCGAGCAGTTGCCGATCCCGCCGGGCTTGAACGAGCAGGAGAAGCAGCGGTTCATCAACGACCACCGGCTCGCCTACCAGGCGGATGTTCCAGTGAACTGGTGTCCGGCCCTGGGAACCGTGCTGGCGAACGAGGAGGTGGTAGGGGGGGTGAGCGAGCGAGGGGGGCATCCGGTGATCCGCAGGCCGATGCGTCAATGGATGCTGCGCATTACGAAATACGCGGAGCGGCTGCTCGACGATCTGAAGGAGGTGGACTGGCCGGAATCCATCAAGAAGCTACAAGTGGACTGGATCGGCAAGAGCGTGGGGGCGGAGGTCTGCTTCAAGGTGGCCCAGCCGCCCTCGGCTGGGAACACCCCCGAGGGCGCGGGTGCTCCACAAGAAATATGGGTCTTCACGACTCGTCCAGACACGCTCTTCGGTGCCACGTACATGGTCCTGGCGCCGGAGCATTCGCTCGTGGACGTGATCACGGCCGACAGCCAGAGGGCGGCGGTGAAGGAGTATCGTGATGCGGCCGCTCGCAAGAGCGACCTCGACCGCACGGATCTGGCGAAAGAGAAGACCGGCGTGTTCACCGGCGCCTGCGCCATCAACCCGGTCAACGGCGAGAAGATCCCGATCTGGATCAGCGACTACGTGCTCATCAGCTACGGGACCGGCGCCATCATGGCGGTTCCCGCTCACGACGATCGCGATTTCGAGTTCGCGAGGAAGTTCGGCCTGCTGATTATCCAGGTGGTGGAGCCGCCGGACCCGGAAGAGGCGGACTTGGTCCATCGGGGCGAGCTGTGTTTCATCGGCGACGGCACCGCGGTCAACAGTGGCTCGTTCAATGGCCTGCCCACCGCGGAGTTCAAGGAGAAGATCACCGCCTGGCTGGCCGAGCGCGGCCTGGGGCATCGCGCCGTGAACTACAAACTTCGCGACTGGCTGTTCAGTCGGCAGCGCTACTGGGGCGAGCCGTTTCCAGTCGTGCACACGGAGGACGGCCGGGTCATCGGGCTGTCAGAGGACGCGTTGCCGCTGAAGCTGCCCGAAGTGGAAGATTACAGGCCGCCGGGAACGGGGGAATCGCCGCTGGCGAAGGCGATCGAGTGGGTCAATGTCACGCTCCCCGACGGCA
>JAFGJR010000042.1 GCA_016928975.1 Sedimentisphaerales bacterium
GCAGTTTGGCAACCTGGAGATCGACTTCACCCTACCCTGGCGGCGGGCAAGATACGCGGATTTGCTGGTCGAGTACTCCGGATGCCCGATCGACGACATCCAGGCCATCCGGGCCAAGGCCCACGCCCTTACGATTGACGAGGCCGGCCTCGATGACGCGATGGTCGTGAATGAGGTGTTCGAGGCCACCGTGGAGCCGCGTTTGATCAATCCGACCTTCGTGATCGACTATCCGGCTGTCCTTTGCCCATTGGCGAAGCCCGGTAAGAAAGACCCGCGATATGCGGAGCGGTTCGAGCTGTTCGTCGCCGGCATGGAGCTGGCCAACGCATATACGGAGCTGAACGATCCCGCACAGCAGTACGAGAACTTCCGCCACCAGCTTCGGGGCCAGGAAGAGTCGCTGACGAAGATGGACCTTGACTACGTCACGGCGCTGAAGTACGGCATGCCGCCGGCCGGCGGGCTCGGAATCGGTATCGACAGGCTCGTCATGGTCCTGACCGGGGCCACGACCATCCGCGACGTGGTATTGTTCCCGCTCCTGAAGCCGGTGACGCCGGAACAGCCGTAGCCGTTTTAGGTCCTTGTGGTCTTTTGGGTCCCTCGGGAGCCAAAGGACTCAAAGGACCTCAAGGACTTAAAGGACTAAAGGCCACAGGCCGAGCACTACGTCAGGCTCGGAGCTAATAGCGAGATGGCTGTTCATCGATGCTGAAGCTGTTCTTCTGGTTTCGATACCTCTGCAAGCGACGGATCGTGTTCTTGAGCGTTGCCGCCGTGGCCCTGTCGGTCTCTCTGCTGATCGTCGTGGCGAGTCTGTTCACCGGTTTCATCGCGGCCTTCGAACGCAGCGCCGTCGATGCCGTTGGCGACATCATGATCGCGGCCCCTGAGGGGGTGACATTCGACAAGTATCCCGAGCTGATCCGGCGCCTGGAGCAAACGGACATCGTGGAAGCGGCCTGTGCCACCCTGTCCTGCGATGGCCTTCTGCACGTGGGCAAGGGCAACGTCCGCGGCGTCAGGGTCTGGGGGATCGAGCCGGACCGCCAAGCCAGAGTCACGAATCTCAAGGATGCTCTGATTCGCCAGAGGCAGATGCCCGGCGTGCCCTCCTTCGACGTGCCGGGGATGCCTGGCAAGGTCGGCGGCTTCATCGGGATCGGGATGGCGGCCGACCCAAACGAGCAGACGGATGAGTACGACCAGCAGGCGGTTCTGGACGCAATGGTCGGCCAGCAGGTCCTGGTAACGACCGGAACGGTGTCGCAGTTGCCGGAGGGCACCGGCGAGCCCCGGCGGGTCCTCGTCCCGTTCAGCATCGCCGATGTGGCGTTCACCGGCGTCTACCAGCTTGACGAGAGCCTGGTCTACGTCCCCATAAGGACCTTGCAGGAAGCCTTGTACCCGGATGAGAAAGGCTCTGTGGCCTCGAGCGTGAGCGTCAAGCTCAGGCCGAACGTCAATCCCGACCTGGCTGTGGTGCAGATCCGGGGTCTGTGGCGCGTCTTTGCGGAAGACGAGCTTGGCTGGACATCCTACCTGATCACGGCAACGTCGGGCAGGATTCGGACCGCCCGCGAGATGCAGCATCAGTTCGTCGTCGAAGTCCGCAAGCAGATGGGCGTTCTGCTGCTCGTCTTCGGCGTCATCAGCTTCAGCGTCGTCGTGCTGGTCTTCTGCATCTTCTACATGATCGTCCGGCTCAAACGCAAGGACGTGGGGATCATGAAGAGCTGCGGCGCGTCGAGCACATCGGTGGCGTGGATCTTCCTGGGGTTCGGCATCACGGTAGGAGTCATGGGCGCCGGCCTCGGGGCCGCGCTGGGGTACCTGATCACCGTGAACATCAACTTCATCGAAGGATGGATTCGGGCCACCTTCGGGCTGAAACTCTGGCAGAGCAGCGTCTACATGTTCTCCAGGATTCCGAACGTCGTTGATTGGCAGTGGGCGATGATTCTTGCGGGGTTCTCCATCGCCGCCGCGGCGCTGGGCGCCCTGCTGCCCGCGTTCCTGGCGGCCCGAACCAGGCCGGTCGAGGTCCTGCGATATGAGTGAGCGCACGATTGGCCCTCAGGTATTCAAATCAGTGCCTCTGCGCTTCGGGTGGCATCGGCAAGGCGTAGAGACGCAAGATTTTGCGCCTCCACAAGCCGAGGGCGAATGGGCAAACCATCGGCAAGCTGCGCTTGCCGCTGCCACCCGGGACGGCGATGGGTTCCCCTGATCGCCAGCAGGTCACAGGTATAGATGTATAAGCTGACATTGATAATCCGGTATCTGTTGAAGCGGCGAATCACTCACTTTGCGGTGCTGGCGGTCGCTCTGTGCGTCTTCATCGTTGTGGTCGTCATGACGATCATGACCGGTCTGGTCGAGGACTTCAAACAGAAGAACCACGAGTTCGCAGGCGATTGTGTCGTCGGTACCGACTCGCTCGTGGGATTCCCCTACTATGACGAATTCATGACGACTCTGAGCGGGACGGATATCGTCGAGGCGGTCTCGCCGGTCGTCAAGAGCTATGGCCTGCTCAGCGTCAGAGGGGACAACTTGCGGCGGGGCGTGGAGATCATGGGGATCGACCCGGTCCTGCACAGCCGCACCACGAGCTTCGCCAAGACTCTGCACTACCGCGCGAGCCGGCCGGACCAGGCCTTCGTGCCGGTCCACGACCCGAACGCGCTCGGCTGTGTGCTGGGCATCGACCTGGCCCTGCTGCGGAACACCCAGGGTCAATACGTGTATGATGCTCAGCCGCCGGAGGTGGCGATCACGCTCACCTGCTTTCCTCTGACCGCCAGGGGCGCCCCTGCCAAAGTGGGCGCCGGCCTCGTGGAGTCCCAGCACTTTTACTACAGCGATCATGCGCAATCGGGAATCGCTCACGTCGACGGCTCGCAGGTGTATATCCCTCTGGATCAGGCGCAGAAACTGTGCATGGCGGGGACCCTCGAAAGGGTCAACGCGATTCAGATCAAGTTTGATCCGGGCGTGAGTCTGAGCCAGGGGCGTGCCCGGGTGGCGCAACTGTGGCAGCAGTTCAAACGTGCGAAAGCCGACGCCCCGGACAACTTCCTTCTGGACGCCGTGCTTGTGCAGGACTGGAAGGAATATCGCCGGGCCTATATCGCCCCGATGGAGAAGGAACAGGTCCTCTTGAGCCTGATGTTCATCCTCGTCGGTGTCACGACCGTCTTCATCGTCTTCGTGGTCTTCTACATGATCGTCAGCCACAAGAGAAAGGACGTTGGCGTGCTGAAGAGCGTCGGAACCTCGAACGTCAGCATCCTGGCGCTGTTCTCCGGCTTTGCCTTTGTGATCGGGTGCCTGGGATCGGGAATCGGCGTCGTGGGCGCGTGGCTGTTTCTGTCGAGGATCAACTGGATCGAGGGCCTGCTCTTCGAGCGATTCGGTTTTCAGTTGTGGGATCGCAGTATTTATGCGATCGGCGAGATCCCCAGCCACGTGGAGTTCCACGTGCTGGCGATCATCATCGGCTGTGCGATCCTGTCTTGCCTGCTCGGGGCGCTGTTCCCTGCTTTCAGTGCGGCGAGGCTGCGACCCGTGGAGACCTTGCATACCGGTCCCGTGTAGGATTCGATGTCGTATGGATAAATCACAGGTGATTCTCAAAGCGGCGGGAGTCCGCAAGTCCTATCGGATGGGAGCAACAAAAGTGGAGGTCCTTCGCGGCGTGGACCTGACCATCCGCAAAGGCGAGTTCGTCGCCATCATCGGCGCCTCCGGCAGCGGCAAGAGCACCCTGCTGCACATCCTCGGCGGCCTGGACAGGCCCGATAAAGGGGTCGTCGAGTTCGAGGGGCGGGACTTGAATCGGATGGGCGCTCGCCCGTTGAACCGCTACCGCAACGAGATGGTCGGTTTTGTCTTTCAGTTCTACCATTTGTTGGACGAATTGAATGTGCTGGAGAACATCATTCTGCCGGCGATGGTGACGCATAGCGTGATCTCGTGGTTTCTGTCGCGGCAGATGGCCAGGAGGCGGGCAATGGAGCTGCTCGGGCAATTGGGTCTGAAAGAGCGGGTCCGGCACAAGCCGTACCAGTTGTCCGGCGGGGAGCGACAGAGGGCTGCCATCGGCAGGGCCTTGATGAACCAGCCGAAGCTGCTTCTGGCGGACGAGCCGACAGGAAACCTTGACTCTCTGACCGGAAATGGTATCCTGAAGGTTTTCGAGCAATTGAATCAGGCAGGGCAGACCATCGTCATGGTCACGCACGATGAGCGGATCGCCGCCAGGGCGCAACGCACCATCGTGCTGGAGGATGGTAAGATAAGGGCGTGAATATGGCACTGAAGATTTGGCTCAATGACCGACTCGTCGATGAAGCGGACGCGAAGATATCTGTTTTCGACCATGGCTTGCTCTATGGCGACGGCGTGTTCGAGGGGATCCGGGTCTACGACAAACGAGTATTCGAGATGGAGGCGCACGTCCGGCGGTTGTTCGATTCCGCGCGTGCCATTCGCTTACAGGTCCCGATGAGCAAGGAGGACCTGACCCGCGCCATCGAGACGACGGTGGAGGCGAACCACATTCAGAACGGCTACATCCGGCTCGTGGTCACTCGCGGCGTCGGCACGCTGGGTCTCAACCCGTTCACCTGCGAGACCGGCGGTCTGGTCATCATCGCCGACAAGATTCAGCTTTATCCGGAAGAGCTTTACGAGAGAGGCATGAAGGTGATCAGCGCCACGACCGTGCGCAACCACCCGCTGGCCCTGCCGCCGCAGGTCAAGAGCCTCAACTACCTCAACAACATCCTGGCCAAGATCGAGGCCCTCGACGTCGATGTCCCCGAGGCCATCATGTACAACCATGAAGGCTATGTCGCCGAGGCCACAGGGGATAATGTCTTCATCGTTCGCAACCACGGCATCTACGCGCCGCCCGTGGAGGCGGGCAGCCTGGAGGGGATTACCCGCGCCATCGTCATTCGGCTGGCCAGGCAGGAAGGTCTGGAGGTCGTCGAGAAGAACCTGACCCGCTATGACCTGTACGTCTGCGATGAGCTGTTCCTGACGGGAACCGCGGCGGAGGTCATCGGGATCGTGGAGATCGACGGACGAGTCATCGGGGACGGCAAGCCCGGCCCGGTCACACGCCTGCTCCGGGACAGATTCTACAGCTACGCTCGTCGAAAGGAGAAGTAGCAGACGGATCGCTGCGCCTGCGGTTGTCGTCTGCTCGCTACGGCTCATGCAGTTGCCAGTGAACAGCGATGCTCCCCAGCACGCCCCGTGGATGGAGATCCGGCCGTTTCGTGCGATCGATTCACAGTTGAAACGTGTCCGAGAGTACATCAGTCAAGCCCTGCTGACGGCCGCCACGTCCGGCGAGCTCGTCCCTTTGTACAAGCACGTTTGCGAGCGCAACGGCAAGATGATCCGGCCCGCGCTGGTCCTGCTCGTGGGCCAGTGCCTCGGAGAGATCCTCGAAGAGCATCTGCGCGTCGCCGCCATGGTGCAAATGATTCACGACGCCACGCTTCTGCACGATGACGTCCTCGATCACGGCGAGAACCGACGGGGCGTGCCCACGGTCAACTGCCTCTGGGGCAACGAATCCGCGGTGCTGCTCGGGGACTTCATCCTGAGCCGGGTGTTCAAGATGGCCGCCGACCGGGAATCGGCGGTGGCGCGGGTCCTGGCGCAGACCGCCGTGCGCGTGTGCGAGGGGGAGCTTCGCCAGGTCCTGCAAAGGCGGAACTGGCAGCTCGGGGAAGCCGAGTACATCGATATCATCACGGACAAGAGCGCCTCGTTCTTCAGCGGCTGTTGCCGGCTGGGCGCCATGCTCCTCCAGACCCCCCAGGGGCAGATCGAGGCGGCGTCCTCGTACGGACTGCACGCCGGGATCGCCTTTCAGATCATGGACGATGTCCTCGACATCACAGGAGATGAAGACCGGATGGGCAAAAGGGCGCAGAGCGACTTCGACAACAGCAAGCCCACACTGGCGGTCATTCATCTGCTCGGCACGACGAATGCTCGCGACAGAGAGACCATACATGAGATGCTGAAGAGCCCGGCCGATTCGAAATGCGAATTGGCTGCCATGCTCGCGCGAAACGGCAGCGTGGAATATGCACGGCAGCGGGCATGTCATTATGTGGACAAGGCGATCGAGGCCCTGGAGCCCCTGCCGGCAGGGGAAGCCCGGGACGCGCTGGCCGAGACCGCTCGACTTATGGCCGACCGGACCACGTGACAAAACGAAAAGGGAGGTCACGTCAATGCGATGCGACCTCCCTTGAGGTTCACTCAGGCGGGGAGTACGTTTCGCTTACATGTCGGGTGCCCCTTGCGGCTTGATGATCAGGCCGACACCCACAAACCACGTGTCTCCGAAGGAGACCTGGCCTTCCGCCCAGAGGTCTATGTACTTGTTGATGCCCCAGTTGGCGCCGAAGTGCGCGCCGACCATGGATGCATCTTTTGCCAGCTCCAGATCGCTGGAGGCGCGGAAGCTGTCCGGCTGTGATCCATCGTCGTACACAATGTCGCCTTCGCGATGATACTGGCCGCCGACGTACTGGAAGAACGGTCCGACCCAGAATCGCCAGGTGTCCACCTGGTAACTGGCCGCCAGGGAGGCTTGCACCTGCCAGAGCTCTATCGTGGCGTCGCCGACGTGTGTCAGGCCCATCTCCGGCCAAACGGGGTCGGTGTATTCGACGTCGCTTTTGCCCGGGTAGAACCAGGTTCCCTGCGCCAGTCCGCCGACCGACCAGGGACCCCATCGAAAGAATGTGAACCGTGTCCCTACGCCCCAGGCAAATCCAAAGTTGCAGTCGAGGCTGTCCAGATCATAGCATCGGCGAGGCACGTCCACGAAATCGTCGGGAAGGTGCGGGTCCAGAGGGATGTAGCCCGATCCCGTGGCCTCGTCACTGGCATTGGCGGCGCCGAGCCGCGCGAAGACGTCCCAGTGGTCGCAGATGCCGTATCCCACTGTCGCGAAGAACATATCACTGACGAGATCGTCGATCGACACTCTTTCGTCGAAGGGCCAGGTGACGGGGCCGGCGGGGGAGTCTGCACCGTACGCCATCTTGAATCTCCCGTTGCCTTCCAGGTCCATGCTCCCGTGGCCGTACTCGCCCCCGACGCCCCAGTGGCCCTGTCCCAACAAGGCCATCGGCGGTCCCATCGGGGCGCCAAGAGCTGTGGATGCAAAGACCACCACGCTTGCGAAGCCGATGATCAAAAGTGCTCTTGCATTTGTCATCTTATCGGTCCTTTCCTACAACTGTGTTCTTTTCACCAGCACTCCACGGCTCGCTCCATCTTACTGGATCTGGTGGACGATGCCCAGGAAGATCCCAAACCCGTTTTCCACGAAGTCTTTGATGTCGCCCTCGAACATGTGGTACTGGCCTTCGACAAAAAAGTCATTATACTCGTTGATCTCGAGCCTCACACCGCCAATCGGCCCCCACAGGATGCCGGAGGTGTCCTCGTCCTCGCTGAAATCCTGGGGCTCGCTGTACCCTTCTCCGGTGTCCGGATCTCCGCTGCCCGGGAAAAGTTCCGCCTTGTACTTGCCCGTCGTCTCCACCTGCGCACTCATCCACTTGATCTGGGCGCCAACATACGGGACCAGCTTGCCGGTCGGTCGCAGGTACAGCTTGACGTTCGCTCCGACGCCATACATGGTAATGTCCCGGTCGATGTCGCAGAAGACCGCGTCCAGAGGCTCACCGGCACCGACATCCACTTCCAACGTGCTGGTCTCGCCGCCGGTCTGCATCTGGCCGCCGGCAGCGCCAATGCCGACCGACAGGTAGTTGCTCAGGAAATAGCTGAATGTGCCCGAGGCGAACCATGCAGTGAAATCATTTTCGCCGCTTGCGCTGAGATAGCCGCCCAGGAAATCGATCTGCATATCGCCTCTTTGGACCGAAGCGCCGGCAGCACCGGCAAGGAGCAGACTGGCCATCGCAAATAGAATCCACTGACGTCTCATACGACTTCCCTTTCACTAATGGCGTTCACCGCGATTCTTGGGCCGGGTCGTTGCCGCTACGCGGCCAAAGTCGGACCGCAGGCTCGGTGTCCTCCGGCCTGTACCGTGCATTTATCGGCGCGTCTGAAGGGCATCGTTAACTTTTTGGAGTGGGTGTGACGGCTCCCGACCGCATGGGGCACGTGGGGCCTCGTCCTATAATCCCCATGCTCATGGAAGAGAACCGCCATGAGGTCCGTTATGAGTGGCGAGGAAGAAGCTGGTTGCGGCTTCGGTGGCGACCGGGAACCGGCGACCGAACCCGCCGCGAGGACATGAAAAAGCTGCGAGTCCAGCAGGACTCGCAGCGCATACCCGAGTGTCGTTATCCGGACGTTTTGGCGTCCGCCGGATTCGACTTCTCACCCCCCGATATTTCCGATATTACCGAACTTGTGGACGATGCCCAGGAAGACGGCGTGCCCATCCTCGAAGACCCGGCCGATGTCACCGTCCCACACGTGGTACTGGTACTCCACGAAGAAGTCGTTGTTCGCATTCAGCTCAAACCGCAAGCCGGCGAGCGGACCCCAGAGCACGCCCTCCGGACGGAAACGCACCTTGACAGGGGCGCGTGTCGGATCTTTGGTGGTGATATCCGCATCCACATAGGACAAGTGAGCGCCGAGGTACGGGACCCACTGGTTCTTCGGCATGAAGAACCATCTCGCCTTGGTGCCGATGCCGTACAGATCGATATCGTAGCTTGAGTCTGTGCCGGTCCCAGGTCTCACGTACTGATTGTCGCTCCAGAGACCAAGCCCGGAAACGGCCAGTTGCAGGTTGTCTGTCACGAAGTACCCCAATCCGACACACGCAGACCAGCTCTCCAAGTCGAGCCCGGTGTCACCGGACGCATCCTCCTTCATGAAGCTGCCTTGCAGTTCGACTTCGGCGTCCCCCTGCCGGACTGCGGCGCCAGCGACCCCCGCGAAAATGAGCCCAACCACTGATAGCCACATCAAATAACGCGTCATACTGCTCCCCTTTCAAAGACTCCCGTGACACTGCTGTTCCCACGACTTTATTGCATCACACGACAAAAGGCTCAATGACACAACCGGCTTGGACATTGTCCCCCAGCTTCGCCTGTTGAGTGAGCTCCGGTGACGGTCTTCGCGACCGCGCCATAAATGTCGTCTGAGTCTATCACCGGCGCGAGTGGAATCAAGGGAAAAATGCGTGAGTATCAGTATTATTTGCGCGGTTTCGCCAACCTTGTGGTTAAAATGTTAAGATTATGTCTCCTACAACAGATTGCCCACTTTGCCATCCTGCTGGGCCTGCAAGCCGCTCACGATGTAAACGACCGTCACGTAGGAAGTTATCCGGAGCGGCGGGACAGGACACATGGGAGCGAGAGCTCTGAACGGCTTCTCTGTGCCGTCTGTGGGGCACCAGCGGATTGCGTTCACCACAAGCCAGACGTACAATGGCGGCCATGCGCGACGACAGCAGCGACAAAGGGCTGTTCGAGGCCTCTGAGAAGGCGAACCTTCAATCGGCCGCACCCCTGGCGGTGAGGATGCGACCGAGGACCCTGGACGAGTTCGTCGGACAGAGCCACTTCCTCGGTCCCGGCAGGCTCCTCACTCGCATGCTGGCCGCTGACCGGCTCAGCAGTCTGGTCTTCCACGGGCCGCCGGGCACCGGCAAGACCTCGCTGGCGATGGTGATCGCCCGGCACGGCCGGGCGAAGTTCCACTACCTTAGCGCCCCGGCGGCGACGGTCAAAGACATCCGTGAAGTCATCGCTGAGGCTCGCGCGCGGCTGGCCTCGAGCAAGGCCAGGACCGTGCTGTTCGTGGACGAGATCCACCGGTTCAACCGCGCCCAGCAGGATGTGCTGCTCAACGACGTCGAGTCCGGCGTCCTGATCCTCATCGGCGCCACGAGTGAGAACCCATACTTCGCCATCACGGGTCCATTGATCTCACGCAGTACGGTGTTTCGGTTCGAGCCGCTCGGTCGTGATGAAGTCCTCAACCTGCTCAGGAGGGCGCTGGATGATCGCGAGCGAGGTCTGGGCAAGTTCAACGTCCAGGCCGACCCGGCTGCCCTGGAGTATCTGGCGGATATGTCGGAAGGAGACGGCCGAAAGGCGCTCAACGCGCTGGAGATCGGCGTGCTCTCGCAGGCGGCTACAGAACAGGCCGGCCCCATGAATTTTCATCTGGAAACCGCGAGGGAGTCGATACAACAAAAGGCGATCATCTACGATGGAACGGGCGATACGCACTATGATCTTGCCAGCGCCCTGCAGAAGAGCATGCGCGGCTCCGACCCCGATGCAACGGCCTATTGGCTGGCACGCATGCTGGCAGGCGGTGAGGACACCCGCTTCATTGCCCGGCGCATCGCCATCTGTGCCACGGAGGACGTCGGCAATGCCGACCCGATGGCGACCGTGCTGGCGGCCGCGGCCGTGCAGATTGCCGAGTTCGTGGGCCTGCCCGAGGCGCAGCTCGCCCTCGCGCAGGCAGCCCTTTACGTGGCCTGTGCCCCGAAGTCCAATGCCAGTGCCGGCGCGATCTGGCAGGCGATGGCGGACGTCAAGACACAGCCGATCCGCGCGGTGCCGAAACACTTGAAGGACTCGCACTACGCGGCCGCGAAGAAGGCCGGTTTCGGCGAGGACTACCAGTACCCGCACGATTACGCGGGGGGCTATGTGCCTCAGGAGTATCTGCCGGGGCCGCCGAGGCAGTATTATGCCCCGAAGGATACCGGATACGAGAAAAACATCCGGCAGTATTTACAATCGCTGCAGGCCCTGATAGAACGTGAGAGAACGTCCGGGAAGGAATGCTCCCGTGAAGGTCAAGGACGAGTCGATGGAGAAGGTTGAGCTACGTCGCCAACTGCGCAACCGGCTGCTTTCCGTGCCGGCCGCCGAGCAGAAAGCAAAGAGCAGAAAAGCGTGTCAGAACCTGATCTCGACCGATGAATTTCAGCGTGCCTCCGTCGTCATGATGTACTTGTCCTTGCCGCATGAGGTGGATACCTCGGAGGCCATTCTGCACGCGTGGCAACAGGGAAAGACGGTGGCGGTGCCGAAGATCTCGTGGCAGCAGCGTCACATGATTCCCGTTCAGATCACGTCTCTGGAGACGGGTCTTTCGACCGGCGCCTGGGGCCTGCGAAATCCTACCGGCGGCGTGCCGATTCCTTTTGGGCAGATCGATCTGGTGGTTGCCCCGGCTTTGGGGTTCGATCGGCTGGGGAATCGACTGGGTCGAGGAGGCTCTTTCTATGACCGGTTCTTTGCCAACAAGGAAGTGAAGGCTCTGCGTTGCGGTCTGGCGTTTACCGAACAGGTGCTCAATGCAATCCCCGTGACTGAAAGTGACGAGCCGGTCAGCTTCCTTGTGACTGATGAGGAAATCATTTATTGCGACGAGCGGAAAGGAGCATAGGATGGCTCGCTTGTCTTCCCACTGGATCCCTGGCCCGTTCAGGACCAACAGTCTGTATCTTGTCGCCGCCCTGGTTGTGTTTGGAGCGGTGGTTTTCGTCCTGTTCCGCGGGCGTTCCGGCGTGCCGCAAGAGGCCTCAGCCGGCGCCACGATCCCAGAGGCGGACTCGGGGGGCAATCCAACCCAGTCGCCCGCCGCCGTGAGCGATGCCCAGCCTCAGCCGGGCGCGACAGCGTCGACCGTCGCAGAGCCCCAACCCGGATCTTCGCCGCCCGGCGCCGCGGCGCCTGTTCCGGCGGATAGCCAGTTGAATCCGGCGGTGGCGGATATCCTCTCGCGAGCGGTCGCCCTGAGGCAATCGCAGCCCGGCCGCATCATCGAAGCCAGGAACAACCTGAATGACGCCCTGAAGCTGACGATGACCACGCAACAGAGACAAACAGTCAAGGACGAGATGGCCAAGCTCGCGGACGACTGGCTCTTTGGACCTGCCGTCTTCGCCGGCGACACGCTGTGCGAGACGTACATGGTCAAACGCGGCGACCTCCTCCAGGTCATCGGGCGCAGGCACAAGATCCCCTACGAGATTCTGATGCAGATCAACCACATCCGGCGGCCCGAGGCTCTCCAGGCCGGCCGAGCCATCAAGGTCGTCAAGGGGCCGTTCCACGCCAAAGTCCACCGGTCCACGTATACGCTGGACCTGCATCTCGGCGACATGTACGTCCGCAGCTTCAAAGTGGGACTGGGCAAGCCGGGCTACGAGACGCCGACCGGCCTCTGGCGCGTCCAGGAGAACGGCAAGCTGATCCAGCCGCCGTGGACCGATCCCGATACCGGCAGACTGTACACGTCGTCCGACTCGGATTACCCGCTTGGATCGCGATGGATCGCGCTGGACGGTCTCGAAGGTGAGGCGAAGAACAGGACGGGCTTTGCCATCCACGGCACGAAGAGCCCGGAACAGATCGGCACTGCCGGCTCCCGCGGCTGCATCCGCATGTACAACGGGGACGCCGTCCTCATGTTCAATCTGCTCACCCCGGTCTATTCCCAGATCGAGATCATCGAATAGGCTCAGGCAGATTCCTTGCGGACATGCTGCCTGGCGGCGGTCAGATCGACCCTGCCCTCAACGATGTCGCGGGTGATCACGTACCTCGCCGGTTTCGCCTCTTCCGGCAGTTGATACATCAGATCGACCATGAGATCCTCGGTGATCGACCGCAGCGCCCTGGCGCCCGTGTCGTGCTTGAGCGACTTGCGAGCCAGGGCACGCAGCGCCTCCGGGGTGAACTCCAGCTCCGCATCCTCCATCTCGAAGAACCGCTGGTATTGCCGGATCAGGGCGCTCTTCGGCTTCGTGAGGATATCGACCAGCGCCTCTTCATCCAGGGCGCCCAGCGCCGCCACTACCGGCAGACGACCCACAATCTCGGGGATCATGCCGAACTCGATGATGTCCTCGGGGATGACCTGGGCCAGCACGTCGCTGAAGTCCTCTTTGATGTCCGCCTTGATCGCCAGCTCGGAGTCGAAGCCGATCATCTTGCGGCCGAGACGCTTCTTGATGATGTTCTCCAGCCCGACGAACGTGCCGCCGCAGATGAACAGGATGTCGGTTGTGTCCATCTGGATGTAGGACTGCTCGGGGTGCTTGCGGCCGCCCTGGGGCGGGATGTTGGCGATCGTGCCTTCCAGCATCTTGAGCAACGCTTGCTGCACGCCCTCGCCGGAGACGTCGCGGGTGATTGAGATGTTCTGGTAGGTCTTGCCGATCTTGTCGATCTCGTCGATGTAGACGATGCCCCGTTGTGCGGCGTCGAGGTCATAATCGGCGTTCTGGAGCAGTCGGAGCAGGAAGTTCTCCACGTCCTCGCCGACGTATCCGGCCTCGGTGACCGTCGTGGCATCGCAGATGGCGAAAGGCACGTCGAGCTTGCGGGCCAGCGTGCGGGCCAGCAGCGTCTTGCCGCTGCCGGTCGGCCCGATCAGCAGGACGTTCGACTTGTCGAGCTCGACGTCGCTGTCGCCGATATCGCTGTGGAGGAGCCGCTTGTAGTGGTTGTGCACTGCCACGGACAGGTACCTCTTGGCGTTCTCCTGGCCGATGACGTACTGGTCCAGGTACTCCTTGACCTCTCGTGGCTTGGGCAAGTCCCTCAGGCCGGTCCGATGCCCGCCTGACTGCCGCCGGTTCTGCTTGATGATGTTATGACACAGCTCCACGCACTCGGGACAGATGAAGACGTTGTCCGGCCCCTCGATCAGGGTATCCGCCTGACTGCCCGAACGACCACAGAAACTGCAGATGGCCTTGGATTTGCGATTGTTCGTCTGTTTGGTCATCGCCGTTCTCTCATCCTGAATCACCAGTACATACCCTTATCGGCTCGATTGTAGCTCACCCTCCAACATCGGGCAAGTCATTTGCCCGCTTCGGTCCCATTATCACAGCGATTTCCGTCTCTCCCGGACTGTGAATCCCACCCCCCGCAGATGTGCTGACGGATAGGTCAGAATCTACAACCAAGATGTCAACCTGCTTCTTATCCATCCCCCTTATCCCCACAGCATTAACCGCTCCACATCAAGATAGGCAATTGCACCTTTGCCTGCGAGATCATTCCTTCCACGCACCCGGAATTGGCTTTGTTTCTCACGCCCACACCGTCCGCCAATACTTGAATAGTCCTTTCTCCAAACAGCAGCCGCTCCCCGATCCCCCTCCGCCGATTGGCTTTGTTTCGCACACCGAGTCAGCCGCGATGTAGCCCAGCCGCCCTCGGCCGGGGTCATGGGGCTCACCCCCGGGGCGGGGGTGCCACCTGGCACTTCCTCCAATTGGCTTTGTTTCGCACACGCGTCCCCTTTCGTAGTGACGCCGCCAGGTGTTTCAGTAGCATGGGCGTCTCGCCCATGAATGACAGTCAGGGGCAAAGCTTGCCCTCGCGAAGGCGGGGGATGCCCGTGCTACGGGATGCCCTTACGGGCCCACTACAAGCGGCCTCGGCCGGCTGGATTGGCTTTGTTTCGCACGCCGAGCCTGAGTCCGTCCCACTTGACACTTCACACTTCAAACCTGCTACCTCCCCGATTGGCTTTGTTTCGCAGACCGAGTCCTCCACGATGTAGCCCAGCCGCCCTCGGCTGGGGTCACTGGCCTCACCCCCGGGGGCGGGGGTGCTACCTGACCCTTCCTCCGATTGGCTTTGTTTCGCAGACCGAGTCACCCACGATGTAGCCCAGCCGCCCTCGGCTGGGGTCACTGGCCTCACCCCCGCGGGCGGGGGTGCTACCTGACCCTTCCTCCAATTGGCTTTGTTTCGCAGACCGGGTCAGCCGCGATGTAGCCCAGCCGCCCCCGGCTGGGGTCATGGGGCTCACCCCCGAGGGCAGGGGTGCTCTCTGCTACCTCCCCGATTGGCTTTGTTTCGCAGATCGAGTCCTCCGCGAGGAGATCCTGCCGAGCGAACAGCCCGTGCTTGACGGCATTCTATGCAACAATGGCCTTACCGATCTTGGTGTGTGGCCCGGTGCTCTTTTGCGCATTGGCTCGATTCGCGGTGATTTGTGCTTCCGTGGTCATGACATGCCCCTCCAAATGTGAGATTCCTGATTTTTGATCTTTGATTTTTGATTTTTGATTTTTGATATTGGTTTGTGGTCTCGCCATTCCTGTCGGGTGGCACCGGGCGATATCTGGTACATCTTAACTCTGCCTGATAGTTTGTCAAGCAAATAACGCACACTATCGACATTTGTCCATAAGTCTCTATCCCGCAAGGGCTAAGGGACCGGCAATTTTGTGCCCTCCCCGTGGACCGCCGGCGGGCGTATTTGTGATGTGCCCGCAAGGGC
The DNA here is from genome assembly GCA_016928975.1 of Sedimentisphaerales bacterium. Next base: position 15,316 of record JAFGJR010000042.1, read on the forward strand.
ACACTCCTCCTCGGGGGATATGGGAAACGCCTTGCCGCTCGGGAGATGCCGAACTTGCCGGCGATGATTTGGACGAACTGGCTGGGGATGATGCGGTGGTCGTAGTCTGCGACGGCGCGCTTGTGGCCGGCCTGGTAGCCGGACTCGCCGGCGACCATGGTTTCCTTGACGAGGACCTCCTGTGCGACCCGGGCGAGGTCGGCGGCCTCCGCGTGGATCATGGTGTCGAGCAGGCCCATCGCGTTGATGCCGATGATGCCAGTTGCTCGCGAGGAGTCGTGTGGGTCAGGAACCGAGGTTGCGAAGAACTCGGGGTCATTCGGCGGGAGCGGGTGTGCTCTTTTTGCCCAGGACCCAGAAGGATTCCTCTTTGGGCGTCGTTCTGGCCTCGAAACTGTCGGGCGCGAAGCCGTACACCTCGGTGATGATCCGGTACTTCTGTTTCCAGATGTCCTGCGACAGTCTCATGTAGACGTCGGCATCGACCAGTGGCTGAGGGAGGCGTTTGCCGCCTTTGTCGTCGTAGGCGAACATCCAGACCTCACCGGCGATGATCCTGCCGCTCTCGCGCAGGGCCATGACCGCCTTGGAGACCTCCTCGTGGCGTTTGTGGCTGGTGTACTCCCCCCACGGCCCATGCGTCAGGATCAGGTCCAGGCGGTCTGAGGGCAGCAGGTCCATGATCGCGTCCTCGACATCGACCACTCGCAATGGCTTCTGCTCGGGGCCGTCGTCGAGATCGCCCATTACGCCGCGCGCGTTAAGCCGTTGGAGCGCCTTCTCGAATCTCGCAGCCCGATCCGGATCGCTCTTGCGGGTCAGCGTCACAACCGTCCAGCGGCTGTCGGGGTGCATGAGCATCGTCCCACCGGCCCACAGGGTCTCATCGTCCGGATGGGCCACCACCACTGCACAGTTGGTATGCTCGTATGTCAGTCGGCCAACTTGATCCGGCGCCATTGGTGCTCTCCCCTGCCTGTAGAAAGGGAGTCCATTCTGGACCGCCCTGCGAAGAACGGACTCCCTGATAACCTTTGTGCCGCAACAACAAACAACAGTCCCTCCTCTTATCTCCGGCGGCCCGATGGGCCCTGCCGCAGATCACAAAACTGCATCTGCCCCCCCTGTTCACATCTACGGTGGAGACAACCGGACCGGCCGTCTCACTACTCCATATCGAGAGCCTTCTGTTTCTTCGGTGTTTCCTTCTTGACCGGCTCGCTCTTCTTGCAGCCCGGCAGCACAACCACGGAAGCCAAGAAGACCAGTGTGAAGAACACGGCGATCGCTTTGCGTCTGAGGTTACCCATGTGTTTCTCCTTGCTCGTTTCAGTTCGCGTGCTCCAACCGACGTGGAGCATCGTCATCAACTACAATCCCTGGCGCGGCCGGCGAGGCAACCGGCGGTTTTCTGCGACACCCGCCTCATATAACAGCCGTCTGCGAGCGATGCGACGTTGAACGCTCGCCGAGGTCCTCTCTGGCGTTTCTATTCCCTGCGCCTGCGGGTCGTGCCCTGGGTGCCGATTTTCTGGAGTAGTATGGTAGCGTCCGTCCAGGCCGGACGCAAGCCCCCGGTGCAAGTCAGAATTACGACCTGGCTACGTTTTGACCAGCAGGGCGGGTTCCGCGGCTTGCGCCCCGATGGCGGCGATGAACTTGCGCTGGATGTCGCCGACCAGCCGCTCCCGTTCGGCCTTGGTCCTGTTCATCAAGGGGATCTGCCCGCCGGCATAGGTCAGGTGACCGCCGCCGGTGCCCCGGCGAGCCACTACGCGCTTGACGACCTTGTCCGCCAGATTGCTTTCCTCCGATGTGCGGACCGAGATCAACAGCTTGTCGTTCCAGAAGCCGGTGCACATGGTCCAGGTGGTCTCATCTTGGCGCAGCAGCAGGTCCGCTACTTCGGCGATCATATCCGGATTGTCTATTTCGCCCAGATTGGTGATGACGGCCGGCCCCTGGACACGGGCATTGCGAAGGGCATCAGCCAGCATCTGGTAGTACACCCTTGGGACCTTCCCCCGCTGGATTTCGCCAAGCATGCGCTTATTGGCATAGGGATACAGGAACTCGATAGCCTCGATGTCGAATCGCGAGGACTCCCTCCCCAGGTCCTGCGTGTCGGACCGGATGCCATAGAGCAGGGCCGTGGCGAGGGGGGTATCCGGCGTGATCCCCGCCTCGATCAGGTACTCCACGAGGATGGTCGAGGTAGCGCCGTAACTGCTGCGGATATCGGTAAATGTGACCGTTCGGGTCAGGCGGCGGATGGGATGGTGGTCGATCACGATGTCCGGCTCAACGCCCGCGGGCAGAGAGTTGTTCCCGGTGCCCGGCTGCGTGTCCACCATGGCGACGAGGTCAAACTTGTCATAGTCCACCTCGGCGAGGGCTCGCAGGTTTATACCGAGGTACTTGACCAGGACTCGATTCTCGCCCCGGCCGACGGTCCCGCCGGATGCGATCGAGACGTTGACGTTGGACAGGTTCCTGGCAAGCCGGCGCAGTGCCATCGCCGCCGCGAGACTGTCCGGATCGGGATTGTCCTGCATGACGACGAGCATGTAGGCCTTGCCGGTGAACAGCTCCGTCAGTCGCTGCACTTTCGAACCTGTTTTTTCAGCCGCCCTCATGAAGGAGCCTCTCAGCACATACCACAAACACACTATTCTACACCCGGGTGGGGGTGGCTGGACAGGGCATAATCCCGTCAGTTCCTGCGGAAGGGCCTTACAACGCCCAGGAACGACGACTGCTGCCAGGTCTTGCGAATGGGGAAGACGCCCTGCTCGGCGAAACCGACTTCCTCGATGGTGTAGAACGCCTGCGGGCTGAGTTTCTTGATCGTCTCCACGACTGCGCCCACCTCTCGACGCGGCACGACGGTGAAGACGATCTCCACGGGCCCGTTGACGCCCTGGCCGTCGACGCAGGTCACGCCATATCGTTTCTGCTTGAGGCACTCGACGAAGCCGGCGATTTCCTTTGGGGTGATGACCCGGACCATGACCATGCCGAGCGACAGCTTCTCGGCGACCAGAATCCCGATGAAGTTGCCCGTGGCGAATCCACCGGCGTAGGCGACATAGCACAGGGGATTGGACAGATGCTGCATGATCTGGCCGATCACCAGGATCCAGATCAGCACCTCGAAGAAGCCAACGAGCGGCGCGAGGTACTTCATGCCCCGGGACACGAAGATCAGGCGCACCGTCCCCAGCGGGACATCCGCGATCCTCGACAGGAAGATCAGCAGCGGTAGTATGACCCATGTGAACAACGGAGAATGGATAGTGAGAGCCGCGATCATCGCCTATGCCTTGCTGCGTTTCCTCCTCAGGGAATAGCCGGCCACCAGGACGCCGATCACGAACCCCAGAACGAGGGTCAGGATCAGCAACAACGCCTGGGACATCTGCATGGACCAGAAAAGGATGTGTGTCCGGGTCACCTCGGTGTTCTGCAACACGATGACCAGGGCCAGAATCGAGACACCCACGATGGCGATCAGTTTCGCTTTCTTCATCCGTACATTCCTCAACATCCGTGCACGCAGACACGGGCGTGATCTTGGCCACTTTCCCAGCCACCCCAGGACGCAGTGCGCAGTATACTCAGACCAGGACCCCAGAGCGAGGGAAAAACGGCTCATTCAGGGGGTGTCGAGGGTGGCTGCGCCGCATCCGCGGCAGGACTGTCGGGCTTTGTCATCCGGGGCGATGCGACGCCTCCGTCAGGGCTTGTCATTCGGCTCGGCGGGCGCCGACTCGTCCTTGCTCGTTTCCGTCTCCGCCGGGTGCGCCGCCGCTGTCTTCTGGAAGTCCTCGATGACTCTCTGCTGCTCCTCTACGAGGGCCTTGAGCTCGTCAATCTGCTTCTCCAGGCTGGCCGTGGTTCTCGCCTGGTTGCTCGATCTGGCGGTCAGATTCGTAATGACTTCCTTTGCCTGCTGCGAAAGGACCAGTGCCTGGTCCCGCTCCTGCTGAAGGCCGTCCATCTGCTCCTGGAGCTCGTCTCGCGTCTGTCGGACGGCTTTGAGCTCATCCTTCGTCTTCGAGAGTTCCTGTACGGCCCCCGCCAGCTTCAGCTCCAGCCTGGCGACGGTGGCTTTCGCGTCGGCGGCCTCCTGCCGGGCTTCTTGCGCATCGCGGTCTCCACAACCGGCCAGCACGAGCAAGCCGAGCAACAGCACAAGCACCTTGTTCCGACCAGCGAATTTCGACCGCACAGGGGGTACGGCCGCCTGCCCTTGGGCGCCCTGACTCCACGTCGCCTTCATTTTTGTTCTCCTGGAGGAGTACGGCCGAGGCTCCAAACCATCGGCGATTTCCTGGATCGTGCCGTCACAGACCTGGAGCTGCTCTTCATCAATGTAGGTGTCATGAATCCTGTCGATATACAGCTCTCTAAGCTCTTTATCGTCCGTGACCGATGTGTCTCTGTAGTGGCGAAAGCCCAGTGCCTCAAAAAAGTCCATGTCCACGACCGCCGCTCTCGCAGAGGCTCTGACCTCTATTTTGCAGAGATCCATCGATAGCTCAGCAGCTTATAGACCAGTTTTGCCGCCATGAAATCGGGACCCCAGTTCTCTTCAACCGGGCACAGCTCGACGACATCGAAACCCACGACCATCCTTCGGCGGCATACTACCTTCAAAAGGTCCAGGACGTCGTACCACGACAGGCCGCCCGGCTCGGGCGTCCCGGTGGACGGCATGATTGACGGATCGAACACATCCAGATCGATCGTGATGTACACCTGGTCCGTCAGGGCTCCCATAATGTTGCGCACGTCAGTGGTGCCGCCGTGGATGTCCTCGGCGAAAAAGACACGCTGGCGATCCATGGCCGGCTTCTCGGACACGTCCATGCTCCGGATGCCGACCTGGACGATGGGGCACATCTCCTTGACCCGGGCCATCACGCAGGCATGATTGTACTTCGAGCCTTCGTACTCGCTCCGCAGATCGGAATGGGCGTCGAGCTGAAGGACCGTCATGCCGGGATACTTCTTCGCGTGCGCCTGCACCGCGCCGATGCTGACCGAATGCTCGCCTCCGATGACCACGACGAACTTGCCGTCGGCAAGATGGTTGCCGACTCGCCGCTCGACCGCCTTGACCATCTTCTCGGGCTCCGGGCCGTCATCGACTGGATCGTCGGTGAAGATGCCGTGCAGATACACCTGCGAATCGGTCTCGATGTCGTACAACTCCATGTTCCCCGAGGCCCGGACAATTGCCTCGGGACCTTTGTCGGCGCCCTTCCTGTAGGTGCTCGTCCCGTCATACGGCACCGGGACGATGACACACCTGGCGGTATCGGCGCCGCTGTACTGCGGGGGCACCCCCCCAAAATTGGTGGCTTCGATCATGGGTTCGACTCCAGGACCAGCCGCTGCCCGCACTCTCGCTCTCCGTGCGCAGTGTATCGAAGTCGGCGCGTGGCTACGCGCCCTGGGCGGACAACCGACCGGCGGTTCAGAGAATCAGTACGGCAGGAGACCCGCATTGTGGTTGAACAGGAACATGGCGATGGCCACGGTCGTCGTCCACAGGTCTTTCTTGCCACGGGCGGTTTGCGTGATGTTTGAGGTGCGAATGATCAGGCCGCTCGACCGATAGACCTGCTCCTTCTCCGACCACGCCTTGTTGGGATCCACTTCCAGGCCCAGCGTGGTTCCCAGCATCCCGGCAGCCAGGTCTTCCGCCAGGTCGGATGCCTCCTTTTCATTCATGCCATGACTGTGCACTTCACTGAGGTAGCCCCACTTGGTCTCGTCTTTCGGTACGGCGATTCCCACCGAGGAGGCAACAAGCCGGCCGTGCTCGTCCGTATCGGCCCGCGCCATGACGCAGTAGCAGATGCCGCCGGGAGTCAGCTCAGCCAGTCCCTTCTCCCGGCTGATCAGCTTGCAGCGCGGCGGCAGAATGGACGACACCTGCACCAGGTTCTGTTGCGCGACACCGGCTTTACGCAGGGCTTCCTCGAAGGACTTCAGTTGATACTTGTGCCGACCCACGCCCTTCGTCAGGAAGACCTTTGCGGGAACCAGATTTCGCATCTTCACCTCCTTTGACCCGAACCATACTTCTGCTGGGTTCTTCCAACAGGTTCAGTCAGCGAATTATAGAAAGCAACGGCTTTTTCGCAACGAAAATCTCAAAACGTCAAATACTTGCGCGCCTTGCCCAGCCTGGCGCCGACGCGCCCGATCTCTTCGAGCGAACGGATCCGCTGTGCTGCCCGCCGTTTCACGATCCGGCTTACCGTCAGCGGGCCCAGTCCGGGCACACGAAGCAGCTCCAGCCGCGACGCCCGATTCACGTCCAGCGGGAAATACTCCGGATGGCGCAGCGCCCACGCTTCCTTCGGGTCTGTATCGAGCGACAGGTTGCCTTGCGCGTCGAACGGGACATCAGCGTCCTGAAAGCCGTACTTGCGCATCAGGAAGTCCACCTGGTACAGACGGTGCTCCCGCAGGAACACGGCCTCCGTGCTCTGCACGCCATCCGGTTGAGCCGGCAGCGACGCGTCGCCCGGATCTCTCTGGTACGCACTGAAGTACACCCGGTGCATCCTGAGTCTCTGGTAGAGCCCCCACATGTACTTGACGATTTCGGCGTCCGACTCGCCGGCAGGTCCGACGATGAACTGTGTCGTCTGCTTGACTTTCGCAAACTTCGACCCGCGGGCGGTCAGCCGGCTGATGTACTTCATCGGCTCGACGATATCCCGCAGGAAGTCCTTGCGGGTCGAGAGCGTCGCGAGGTGCGCAGCGCCGGGCGTCTCGATGTTCAGCGATACGGCGTTGGCCAGCGAGACCGCCTCTTCCACCGCCGCTTCACTGGCGCCGGGGATGATCTTCAGGTGGATGTAGCCCTTGAAGCCGTGCCGCCGGCGCAGCAGACGGGCCGTCGCGTTGAGCCGGTCCATCGTCGCGTCGGGAGAGCCGACGACGCCGGAGCTCAGGAACAGGCCGAAGACCTGCCGCCGGCCGTAGTAGTCGAGGAACACGCGGGCCGTCTCTTCGACGCCGAGCGTGCAGCGGCGAATGTCCCGCTCCTGTCTCAATGGACAGTACCTGCAGTCGTTCGTGCAGACGTTGGAAACCAGCGTCTTGAACAGGACGCTCTGGCCGCCGTTGGCAAGCGTAACCGGGTAAATCCATCGCCCGTCACCCCCGCGCCGACGCGTGTCGTCCTGGCTCGTGCCACAGGCGCAGGCCAGATCGTACTTGGCGTCGTCGCTGAGGATCTCCAGCTTGCGATTCGTATCCGGCTTGGAAACGATTCCTACCATCGCTCACCGTCCCGTCGATCTCTGAGAAAGCACCAGCCCGATCATCGGTCCCAATTATACTCATCGCCTTGTCGACCACAAAGCAATGATGCAATCACTCATCATGTCATTGCGAACGATGAACCACAGGCTGCACGACACGACTGTCACAAGGCAGCCAGCCGACCGTATCCAACCCATCGGCAGACACAACCAGGCCCTGAGTCCGCACATGATCATCGCCGGGCCATCACACACGATTCGATTGGGTCGCCCCGCATGCCTGTGGCTCCATGCCGTCAAGCCGGCGGCGATCACGCCGCGTTGATCTCCAGCCGGTGGTTCCACACGTCACGGCAGAGGCACACGTTGAGACCAACGCTGCCGGGCGGCTCAATGTGGTACTTCTCGTAGATCATGGCCAGACCCTCCTTCACGCGCCGGTAGTACTCGAGACCGGGTGCCTCCCTCTTGCCCGTGACAGGACGACCGAAGGGAATCCATATGGAAGCGATGGGCACGATGCCGCGCTGCGCCAGATACTCCGCGCCGGCCAGATAACTCTCGACCGGTTCGACGCCGACGACGAACGACGTGCAGGCCCTGTTCGGGCCGTACTTGCCGGCGATATAGGTCAGGCAGTCCACGTACCGTTGCCGGCCGGCGAACGTCGCCTTGCCGGGCGTAATGACCTTCGCCAGCTCCTCGTCCCACACTTCGAGACTGCACGCAATCCGGTCCGCGCCCGCGGCAAACACCTGGTCCACCTCTGTCGGGTCCTTCGGCGGTGTGGTGTATACCAGGATCTCGCCCGGGATACTCCCCAATCCAACGATGCGGTCGATCTCGCCAAGGTATTCAACGATCACGCGGCACTCGGCCTGCGTGTTGATCGTCGAGCCGCCTGTAATCTGGATATGACTGGCGGACTTCTCTTGGCTGACAGCAAACTCGACCATCTCGGCTACATCGCGAGGGGTGGGCACCGGCGGGTCGGGCTTCCTCTTTCTCGCCAGGCGCTCCGCCACGCCGCCGGAGTAGCAGAACTGGCAGGCGTGACCGCTCCTGGCGAATTGGCAGGGCCAGAGGCACTGAAACGACAGGAAATCCAGACCTTGCAGAACGGCATTTCCGAGATACGGCAGGCCGCTGGAGGTCCGCTGTTCGTAGAAGCAGGAAGCGGGCGGGAACGAGACTTCGGTCACGAGGGTGCCGTCGTGCAGCAGGACCGGGCGACCGGCCGGCGAGACGTCGAGCGTAAACGGCGTTCGCAGCCGCATGGTGTACCTGATGCTGCGAAGGGCCTCCAGCAGGATAGCCGTTTTCAGGTATCGCATGTGCAGTGCCAGGTCGGTCATCTGCACAATCGTCCCGTCCGGCAGGATCAGGCAGTTGCAGGTCAACGGGTCAGGATAGATGCGATGCGTTCTTCCAAACCGTTCGTAGACATTGCGGCTGACCTTGACCCCTTTGGTTACGACCAGGGCCTTGAGGTCCAGGGAGTCCAGCTTCTCGCCGCCAACAGAGAATGGTCTGCACATTCCTCCGGTCCTCATCGTTCCTCGTCCCCTTCCTCGAAGACCTCCAGTATCTTGCTGAACGCGTGGCGCACCTGATTGTAATCGCGAACATCCACCGTGAACCGGCCGTCGGCGTTGCGACACGAGGCCACGCCGCCATCGGAGAACAACACGTTCACGACTTTCTGACGGTGGTGGGTGTGCGGCTTGACGTTGAATTGAGCCAGATCGTCGGGACACAGGAACTGGCTGTCGACGGCCAACGCGCGGACCGGGCGCCCGTTGCGGTTGCGCCCCAGATTGCTCAACGGAATCCGTGTCGCAGGGGGATCGGTGGGACTGTCGAACAGGCGCGTCGCCGAGGCATGACGGTAATAGTAGCTGCACTGCGCCTGCCGAACGCCGACGTTGGCCAATTCCTCATCGGCCCAAACACGCTGGTCGGGGTCAAGGCAGAAGAGAGCCTTGGGCTGCTGCGACAGGTGACCAGGAAGCAGCAAGCCCAGGGCGACGGGCGCGCCGGTGCTCAGCGAGATCAGGCTGGTCGGGGCGCCGGTCGAAGGGTAGAAGTCCGCGGGCGACAAGAACGGCGGGGCTATGGGGCCGATGGGGATGCTATTGTCGTACTCGCCGGCGTACGCATGGATGGCCATGCCGATTTGCCTCAGGTTCGACATGCAGGCCGCTCTCCGGGCCGACGCTCTCGCCGAGCTGAGTACGGGGACCAGCAACGCCAGCAGAATCGCCACTACACTGATGACCACCAGTAGTTCAATCAGTGTGAAGGCCTCATGACGGCAGACACGGTGACGCAGCACCGAGTTCCCTCTCACAGGCCGTACCAGAACCGTAGACGCCGGCAAGTCGCCATTGCCCTTCATAAACACCAGCCGCTCCTAATTCGTCGGAGCCGAGCCCTCCGGCGGCAACGATTGACTCAGGCGAACGTTGTCCAGGTCCCAATATCCGCCGGCCCGCCCGGTCGTGGGATCGAGGTCGGCAAGGGTCAGGGTAGAGATGATCTGCACCCCGATGTTCTTGCCTGCCCAGGGATCGGTCTCCTGCACGGCCGGAAGGTCCAGCCGCACATCCCCGAAGTGCTTGACGTAACCCTTGGCCGCGTCGTACGTGACGGTTGTCGTCTCTATGGTCACTCGCACGTCATTGGCGTCGCGGTAGTACAGGCGAATTCCCAGAGGAACACCGTTTTTCATGTTGCCGCCGCCACCAATGGCTCCGACCGACAAATGGTAGCCCTGTCCGACCTCGAAGGTAGCTGCCAGATCCTGATGCAACTCAACCTCCGGGACTGCGAACAGCCACGCCGCCTGCTTTCCGTCACAGTTGTCGATATGCTCCTGGTCCTCAGGAGGCACGTTGAGGAACACGCCGGTCAGTTGAGCCCAGGTGTACCCTCCGCTCTCCTCGTACCACAGCGGTTTGAGCCCTTTCTGCCAGGAATCGATATTGACGTCCACGAACACGGTTTCCGGCAATTCGAAGGACGCGTTCGGAACCGAGATGGGGACAGTTGGACCGGGAAGCGACCGCGTCAGGCGAACGTTGTCCAGGTCCCAGTATCCGCCGGCTCGGCCCGTGGCTGGATCGAGGTCGGCGAGGGTGAGGGCAGAAATGATCTGTACCCCGATCTTCTTGCCCGCCCACGGATCGGTCTGTTGCACGACCGGAAGATCAAGGCGAACGTCGTTGAAGTGCTTGATGTAGCCGTGGGCTGAATGGTACGTGAAGGTCGTCGACTCTACGGTCACTCGCATGTCATCGGCGTCGCGGTAGTACAGGCGAATCTCGAGAGAGACGCCGTCTTTCATGTTGCCGCCACCGCCGATGACGCCAACCGACAGATGGTAGCACTGCCCGACCTCGAACGTGGCCGCCAGATCCTGGTACAACTCCACCTCCGGAACGGCGAACAGCCACACGGCCTGCTTCCCGTCGCAGTTGTCGATGTGCTCCTCGTCCTCAGGAGGCACGTTCAGGAACACACCCGTCAGTTGGCTCCACGTGTACCCGCGGCTCTCGTCGTACCATGCCGGTGTCGGCCCTTTCTGCCAGGGGGCAGTGTTGACATCCACGAACACGGTCGGCGGCGACTCGAACGACCCGTTCGGAATGCAGACGGATTCCGCTCGTACTCCGCTTGTGCCGGCGGCCATCAGAAACATGCCTGCCGTGACGACTGCGAACTGCCTTGCGGTCTTCATTCTGACCTCCTCAGAACGACGGAATACGCGTGAGGAACCTCCCCGACGGACCGAATCACGACACGCGTTCATCGGGTTTCGCTGAACGCCACGGTCTCCTTGGCACGTGCCAGAAGATCCTCCAACATCTCTTGATACTTCGTCAGACTGTCCAACCAGCGACAAAGGCACCTGTGGCCTCGATCCGTAAGCCGGTACACCCTCCTGGATGGACCGGCCCGGGAATCACTCTCCGTCGAGGACAGAAGTCCCTCGGTTTCCATCCTCCGCAGCAATCGGTAGAGCCCCGTGTAGTCCGGCGGCTGGTGCTGGAAGAACTCCAGTGCTTGCAGCTCCTGCTCAATCGCGTAGCCATGCAGGCCCTCTGCCTTCTCGCACAAAAGGGTCAGGATGGCCGGACGGAGCATGCGATCAAGGGACTTGCCGGAACAGACGCACTTCGCCAGTCTTACTCTACTATTGGACATACTCTAATAGTAAGAGGTTTTCCGGAACGGTCAAGCGGGAACTGGAAAGAAAATGAAGGAGTCCGAAGTGCCTGCTCAAGAGGCAGCCGCGATCGGTCGGCCGACCAATGAAAAAGGGCTGTGATGGGTGTCACAGCCCCAAGGTAAGTGCGTTGAATCTGTTCTCAATGTTACAGCGCGTTGCGTCGGCGAAGGTATCCAAGCAGGACCACGCCGATGCTCCCGAGGACAACGGCGCCCGGGGCGGGCACAACCGGCGGGTCCTGAACGCACGTGGCGTTGATGCGGAAGGCCCCCTGCGTGATGTCGCTGTACACTTGCCAGTTGTCGTCACCGAGCTTTCGTGCATGATCGCCCAAGACGACAGGCGAGGACTTCGGCCACAGGGCCCACGTGCTGCCGTCAGGCGCAGAGGCCACGAGCCAGTACGGCGTGTCCGGCTGGAGAACCGGATGCAGCGTCGAGACGCCCGTCAGAATCCGCCCCTCGATGAACATCTCATCGACGAAGGTCCATCCTTCGATGATGGCGCCCGGCTTGCCGCCGTTATCGGTCATCAGCCAGACGTCGACAATGTTCTCGCCGACGGGGACGCAATCGATGTAGGCCTGCCTCATGGCGATCTCAATGGAGTCCAGGGTGCAGGTCAGGCCCAGCGGGCAAGAATACATGAACTGCTCGCCCCGATCCCAGTCGTAGCCTGGACGGCCCACGTCGTAGGCGGCCCAGTTGCTGTAGGAGTCCCCTGGACCAAATGTGCTGTAGATTGGCACGGCGACCGCGTGCCCCGAAATGACAAAAACGGTCGCGATTGTCAGAACGATTGCGCTTTTCATCCCTTCTCCTCCAAACTTCTTTTCACCTTCACCCAAATCGAGCTTGCAATCCTCACGGCTGCTTGCTCTCGACAGTCC
>JAFGJR010000195.1 GCA_016928975.1 Sedimentisphaerales bacterium
CGAATGGGATTCCGACCCGCGTTCTTGGACTCGTATCAAGGCCTGATCCGGCTGATCCCGACTTTTGTCGGGCGCGTCTTGTTTCGCACGGTGGCCCATCCGCTCGCGGGGTTGCCACCCGCAATCGGCGAACCCGCCCTGCAAATTGGCTTTGTTTCGCACGACGCCGGCAACCTCCTGCCTACAGCCTCTGGCCTCCAGCCTGCTCACCGCAAATTGGCTTTGTGTCGCACAGTGTTATTGCGAGCGTAGCGAAGCAATTTACTATGCCAGGGACCTCGTGGATTCTCACCGCAGAGACACAGCGGACCCATAGAATGAAACAGCCAACGAGCTCGGGATTGTCTCTGTGATCCGCGTGCCGTCGTAGTGGATTTCCCCGCCAGCGTCTCAGGATCTCCTATTCAGTTGTGTCATGATCTTACAACAGCACTATTTGTGTGTCAAGTGAAATCGTCCCAGAATCCGAAGACTTCTGCCGGACACCCGGCAGCACCGATAAACCTTTATGGAACGTCGGGTTACGCCGACAACCCGGAAAGGCCATGAGATCATCCGCAGATTCGGCAGATTTCAGGTTGTGAGCCAGCCTTCAGCGGAATCCCACTTCCTCGCTCCAACGCTTATATCCGGCAGCCAGCCGCCAAGGCGAGTATCGCATCGCTGGAATCTCCGAAGTGCTCAGATATATCACCAGAACCGCAACAGCACATGAAGCACAAGCAGGTGGACATTCTCCTCGTCCGTATGGAGCGTGCGATAAGCGTGCGGTGGTGCACCAACAACTGTCAGATGCTCCCAATCTCCGTTGCTGGCAATCCCGTGATGTGGGGAGGTCAGTTCGGCGGCGAGCTTCTCTGCCCAGTCCTGTTCAGTGCCGTCCTGAACATAGCCGAGCATGCCCACCTCATCGTGCGTTCGTGAGTAGTAGCACTCCAGGAATGCCCGAAGGCCTTCGCCTCCAAGGTAGTCGCCGACTCCCGCCCCACGTCCAAGACGTTTGGCCTCGAATCTGAGACGCGGCCTGGGGCCTCGCTGGTGACGCTCAACTTCCACGTCCACAATGGGCCTTCGCTTGCCAAGCTTGTCCGGGGTGTGGGAGCGGATTTGCTCTTTGACCGTGTAACGATCTGCCCAAGGCGGCGCGTCTTCTGTCTGGGTGATCGCGTCCATATGACGAGCCAACTCACCGGTGATGTCATCCTCCTCAGAGGTCGAGAAATCGCTCCCCTGCATGCGCTGGTAACCCAGCCAGATGAGCACAAGCGCATGTTCACGAAGCTCAAGGATGTAGATGTCGCGGAGCGCCAGAGTGCTGCCCTCTTGATTTCGTTCAGCACCCCTCATGAGGTTCCACCTTCGGAAACCGTCTCAGCGATAATCTCATCGGAGTCAAGAACAGCTTGGCGTCGTGTCCAGTGAAGCCGCTGCATTGGCTTGAACTGATAGAGTACACCCCGCGCGCGATCGTAGCTTCTCAAGCTACGGTCGAAATATACCCACTGACTGTGCTTGTGCCTGAGTCGCTCTCGAAGCGCCAGGAGGGTCCTCGCTCCAGCACGATCAGCGGAGAACACCGCAGGTTCAACCGGCGCGGATGCCTTCTGCAGTGAGACAGAGAGGAACGCCGACTCTTTGTCGTGGACCACTTCGATTCTGTGCCGGATACCGCGATGAGGAGAGACAAATGCATCCAAGCAGTCGCGAAGAGTCCCTAAGTATAGCTCTTGCTCATCATTCGTCGGTGGCCGCATGGCTTCCCGAGTCACCTTGCCCTTGTTCAACTCCAGATTGACGTGCACAAAATCCTCGACCAACAACCGCTCTGACGAACGAATACCGAGGAGTCTGAATACCCTTGTGTTCACCTCGGACAGAAGATCGGAGAATCGCCGTTCGCATGAGGCATGCCATCCCATGGGGGTAAACTTCCGCTCAGAAAGTGAGACAAGCTCTCGGTAGACAGTGTTCCATTCGGCGATCTCGGTTCTTTCAAGGTGCTGCAAAGCAACTGGGAGCCTTTTCAGAGTGTCAAGGTCAGCGAGGTTCTGATCAACACCCCATTTCGGAGATAGGAAGAACTGGTGATACGTACAGAAATCGGAACTCAGGTAGAGGCTCAACGCCCGGAGTAGTTTCACGCTTCCGGGAGGTCCCGCGATACCTATTTGGCGTGAAGAAATTGCGATAAACTCATTTGCGAAGACCGCGAAGCGGCGTGCGGCATCAACGATTATGTGTGGGGGCGTCGACACCGTCAAAGCTAGGGTTGCTCTGCCTTTGCGGACATAACACTTCTCTGCTGGGATGGGCCGCAACGCATGAGGTGGAAACGAGAAGATCCGTTTGGATCCACGTAACTCCGGGAATTCCAGCCTGAGTCGTCCCTCTAATTCCGGGTGATGCTCAACGGGTTCGTCGGTGGTACGAAACCTTAGCGGGAGGCCCTCGTGAGCCACGATTCCATGCGCGTTGATGAACGACTCGAGCAGACCAAATCGATCTTCGGTGCGTCGCAGAAGTCGCGCGTCACGCCCAGAGCCCCACATCGCGAGCTTCCATGCCAGACTCTCCCCTGTGGTCGCACAGTCGTTGCGGATGTCGCGCATCTCCGATCCATTCACAACGATGTTCCAAGTGACCGCTCGTTTGTTGACCCTCGAAGGACGATTAGCCACCTGTTCAGCGACGAAGGGTGCAAATGTGAGGATGGTGTGGTCATCGACCGGTGGCCTGGGTTTGAAGAAGGCCGCCGAGGCTGGGTTCTCCGCACGCCCCGCGAACAGCACATAGGCCATATTGGCGAAGTTGGCGAGGCACCAGACTTCACGTCGCGAGAAGAAGGTCTTCCTGAATGCGACCGATTCCTTCTTGAACCACGTCATAGCGGGGACCAGCAGACCAGAGACTCCTGTGGGCGATAGATGGTCACCGACCTTCCACAGAAACGCCTCGGCGATCTGATTGCCCCCTGTGGGATGAGTCGTCTTACGTGTCGTGATCCATTTCCATGCATGATAGTGCTCATGATCCGGGTCTGGCTCGCCCTTCACCTCAGCCCACGGAGGGTTACCAACGATCCAATGGAATGCGTCCTTCTGGAGGCGTACGCACCAGGCTGCATTAGGGTCGAAGAAGTCATCCCGGAAAATGTTCGATTGTCGAAGGGTCGGCAGCTTGAAGTTCGTATTCTCAAGGTCCGGCGGGCTAACGTAGTCGAGCAACGTCAGAATCAGACTCAACTCGGCAACGCGGCAGGCGTCGTCATCGCGGTCAACGCCGAACAAGTGTCGTACAAGAAGCTCACGCAGTTCCGTGGCCTTGAGACTTCGCTTCTCGGTGCGCATCTTCTTCTCGATCAGGCGTCGGTAGCACTGGACGAGAAAGGTTCCTGATCCACAGGCAGGATCCAGAACCCGCATTCCCTCTCTCAGAGGGTGCTTCCGCTCCAACTCCGAGATGACATAGTCCGCGAGTGGAATCGGCGTATAATAGGCCCCGAGGGTCTTGCCTCGCGACTGTCCATCTGACTCACCAGTGTCATGCAGAAACTGCTCATAGACGGAAGAAAGCGTCTCGATGGGGATATGAGCGAAGTCATAGGCCTCGAAATCGAGGTGAAGCTGGCCGGCAGGGGCATCACCACGAAAGACGCCGGCAACCAGGCGAAGCTGTGACTGGGTGATACTCGCCAGCGCATCATCGCCCATCTGGAAAACCGAGCCGTTGAGTTCCCTCTGCAGCTCGTCATTGACCGCACGAAACGCTTTCAGCGTGGCACGGCGACTGAATAGATCAGATGGCTCAATCCCCCAGTTCTTTTTGAGCTTGCGGTCGGACAGGAAGTCCCGGTGACGGAGATAGTAGAGATACACGAACTTGCCTATCAGCCCATGAGATGCTTGGCGCGACACACCCTCCTGCTGTAGGCGTTCATCGAGGGACTTCAAGTCCTTGAGGAGCGTCTCATCGACACGCGAGCTGGTGTCAACAGCGTGGCCCCACTCCTGCCAGATTGTCCCGTCGTCAATTGCACGAGCATTGAAAGCTCCAAGTTGGCCGAGCATGTCCGCGGCCGCTGCCGCCACCGATACCAAGGACCTGTCTTCTGTCCGGCTAAAAGCGAATCCTGGATAGACACGGATTGTCGACTGAGATGCGACGATGATGAAAGGAACCAAATTCTGGTTCCAAATCATCCGGTGAATCTCCTTCGCCGCCCCATCGGACTCGGTCTCAAAAAGGTGGACCACCGGGATGGCTGGAGCGCCAGGTTTCTCTTGGAGGACGTATGCTCCGTGGAACCGGCAGCCCATGTTCCCATCACTCAACTCCTTGCAGGCTTGAGCAGTGTGGCGAAGCGCAAAGGAGAGTTCACTTGCTGGAAGGCGATCCGCTTCGTCCGGCGAAAGAAACCTCCGTGACCCGCGGTAACCAAGTGACTCAATCAGTTGCGTGACTGCCATCTCGTCTCCACGCTGCCAATCACCACAGTACGATTGCGTCAGCTCACCATGTTTCTCAGTGGCCTTGCGTCCACATCCCGGGCACTACGGACTGCCCATGGCGTCCTTTGGCTTTCTGTCACGGCACCTCTACGGCGTTTGGCATCAATCCAGCCACCCGACGGTGCATGAGGTACCTCATACTGACCAATCGTAAAGCTGAGGTCACGGAGAGTCAAGCATCGCTTGTCCGCGAAATGACACGACTGCCCAGGAAGGCCTCTGCGTTACGCCCTTGGATTCGGTGAGGCTTCTCCGCACCACCCGATGCTCCCGGCAGCGTCAGTCGGTCTTGCCGGAGAGGAAGCTCGCCAGATCGGCTTCCAGTTGCGTGAGGATCTCGGTCAGGTCCTGGCTGAGCGCGCGGATCAGAGCCTGGCCGGTCTTTTTGGAAAAGGGCGTCGCGGCCCGGTAGACCTGCGAGAAGACGGTCGTCTCCTCGCCTTCCTTGGACTGGTTGAGGAAGAAACGAATCCTCATGACTGCCACCGGCGCGGATCTGTCGATGAAGTCGCCGTAGAGAGCGGTGACATTCGCTTGCAGGTTATAGGAAGGCTCCACCTGGCTATTGGGCGGCAGGACCTGCTGGAACAGGCCGGAACTGGCCAGCCAGTGACGGGTCTCGTCCGTGAGCATCTGGGCCGGCGCATAGAGGAACTCGCGATAGTAGTCCGGCTCGTACCGGAACTCACCGAGCCGACAGACCAAGTTTCTCGTGGAAAACGCCGTATCCACCGAGAACCGGCGCACCTCCAGGGTCTTGTCACTTCGAGTCGTCGCCGGCCCAGCCGGCCGGGTCGCCTCCAGAACGTAGTGCTCCGTGCGGGCGGCGCTCGACCCACACCCACTCACGGCAGCCGACAAGGCCAGGAAAAGACACGAGAACGCAGTCACTCGATGATGGCTCATTTCAACACCTTCGATTTGGGCGGCTGACCGCCGAACAACAGGCTGGACGGCTGCTCCTTCAGGGCGGACACCAGATCGTTCAGATTATCGGCAATTCGCTGGAACTCGGTCAATATCATGTCGATCTGCGGCCTCTCCGACGAGATCAACCGGTCCAATTGCGCGATCGTCGTATTCAACCGGGCCACGAGCTCCGGCACATTGGGCCGGCCCACCACCCACTCCGGAGGGGCCAGCAGAGCGTTCAGGTACTTGCTCGTCGCACGCAGGTCCGTCAAGAGAGCTCGCGCATCCTGGCTTAGCCCGGGGACATTGGCGTCCGTGACCGCGGTGTTCAGGGACGCAAGAAACTCCTGTGTTGAACTGCTGATCTTCTCCGTCTCCAGGGCCGCCACCTTGTGGCGGATCTCCATCAGCATCGCCTGCGCGCTGCGGCTGAGCTCCGCCACGTTGGCCTCGGTGATCACCCGGTTTAGCGAGACCAGCACGCTGTCGAGCGACTTGGCCAACCCGCTGACGTCGATGGATTGCAGCTCGTTGAGGATGTTGTCGATGGAGTCCTTGATCGTGGAGAGGTCGCTCGGCGCCGTGGGGATGCGAAGATACCTCGCTTTCCAGGGAAGCGGTTCGACGGGGAACCGGTTCGGGTCCACGTAGTTCAGCTCCAGGTAGGCCTGCCCGGTCAGAAGGTTCGAGGCGATCCGAGCGCGAAGCCCCCGGGCCACCATCTGCTCCAGGATGGTCTCCACCTGTCCGACGGCGAAGTTGGGCAGCCTTGACCGCGGCACCGCGCTGACCACCCGGACGTACGACGCGTAGGGCGAGACTGCCCCCTCCACCGGAGACAGTGCGTAGGTATTGCCGACAAAGCCGATACCACTGACGTGCCCGATGTGGACCCCGCGAAACTCCACAGCCGAACCGATGCTCAGGCCCGTGATGGACTCCGAGTAGTAGGACTCGAAATGCATCTCGTCGTGCGCGAGCAATCCGGCGCCGAACAGGATCACGGCGACCACGATCAAAGCGACCGCCAAGATGACGAAGATGCCAATCCTGAAGTAATGCGGTTTTGTGCTCATCTACATCCATCCCACAACAACTGGTCCACCCCGGAAACATCTGGTACGCGGATTCAGGTCTTGGCCTCCGCCGCCTGACGATTGAAGAACCGCCAGACCGTCGGATCGTCGCTCTCGCGAAGCTCCTGCGGCGTCCCGCTGGCCACGATGGTCTTGCCCTGCCGGTCCAGCATGATCACGCGATCCGTGACGGTGAAGATGCTCGGCAGCTCGTGTGTGACGATCACAAAGGTAATCCCCAGGCTTTCCGACAGCTCCAGGATGAGCTGGTCGAGCTGGGCGGAGGTGATCGGGTCCAGGCCCGCCGACGGCTCATCGAGAAACAGGACCTTCGGGTCGATGGCCAGGGCCCGCGCGATGGCCGCACGCTTCCTCATCCCGCCGCTCAACTCCGCAGGCATCTTGTAGGCGGCGTCCTGCAAGCCGACGGCCTTCAGCTTCATCTCGGCGATCAGTTCGATGGCCGGCCGGGGCAGAGCGGTGAACTCCTCCAACACAAGCGAGACATTGTCGAGAACACTCAGCGACCCGAACAAGGCTCCGCTCTGGTAGGAGACCCCGATCCGCTTGAGAATGGCGACGCGTTCCTCCCCTTCCGCCGTGACAATATCCGTCCCGTCGATGACAACGCTCCCCTTCTGCGGGATTTGCAGGCCGATCATGCTCTTGAGCAGGGTGCTCTTGCCGCAGCCGGAGCCGCCGAGGATGCCGAAGATCTCACCCGGATAGATCTCGAAGTGAATATTCTCCAATATGATCGTGTCGCCGTAGCCGACGGTCAAGTCCTTCACTACCACGATCGGTTCACGATTGGCGATCATCACCGGTCATATCCCCAGGAAGTAGTACGCCACGGCAAAGACGCCGTCCGCCACGATGATGGCGATAATGCCGCTGACCACGGCCCGCGTGGCGGAATCGCCGACGGCGCTGGGTCCCGTCTCGGTTTGCAGGCCGCGAAGACAACCCAGGCCGCCGACCAGGGCGCCGAACACAAGCGTCTTCACCAGACCGCTGAACAGGTCCGTCAGAGTCGCCGCCTCCCGAATCCGGTCCACGTACGTCTCGACCGGCACGTGCCAGGAGGTCATCACCAGCCCGCAGCCGATGAGCCCGAACAGCTCGTTGAACATCGTCAGAAGCGGCATGATCAGGACCGCCGCGATCACCCGCGGCACGACAAGGTACTGCACCGGGTCCACCGCCATCGTCGTCAGGGCGTCGATCTCCTCGTTCACCTTCATCGTGCCGATCTCGGCGGCGAAGGCCGACCCGCTGCGACTGGCCAGGACAACCGCCGTGATCAGCGGCCCCAGCTCGCGAAGAAGACCCAGGACCACCAGATCGGCGACGAAGACTTCGGCGCCGAACTTCTGCAATGACGCCGCCGACTGAAAGGCGATGATCAGGCCGATCAGGAAACCCAGCAGTGCCGTGATGCCCACCGCGTTGGCCCCCGCCTTCTCGGCAATCAGCAGCATGTCTTTGCCGCGAAGCGAGCCCGGATGCCGCATCGTTCTGACCAGCTTGGCGAAGACCTCGCCCGTGAAGTTCACCTGGGCAAGGAGATCGCCGGTGAGCCGGACGATCCTCTCGCCCAGCGAGCGAACGAACCCGGTCAACAGTCTCGGCGCGGGCGGCGGCGGGACGACGCGGTCGATTTCCAACACGGCCATCAACTTCTGAAACTGGGGCCGCAAGCCCCGCAGGTCCATCCGCCCGTTGCCCTGTTCCTGAATGCGCTTGTACTCTGCGAGCAAGGCGATCCCGGCGGCGTCACAGTACTCCACGTCCTCCGCGTGAACAGTCAGCAGACCCGGTCTGGCACGTTGCAGGCCCTGCGTGCTCTGCCGCCAGATCGACGCGACAGTATCCTTGTCGAGCCTGCCCTTGAGGACAAGCCGTGCCCCCTCGCCGTCGCCCTGCTGAAGATCGTATGTCAGTGTATCCACGCCTTCCATGACAGACCACCATCCATTTCCAGTCCCCGCCATTGTAAGTCGGCAGAGCGCATTATGCAAAGTTTCCTCGCCAAACGAATGCGGCGGAGCACGCGAGGGGACTTCCACGCAAGAGGATTGCGATCCCGGGGATGGAGCTGTCTCCACTGAGGGCATGCCGGATTGGGCAGGACCACACGGGGGACGTGATGGCAGCCGGGGAGTCTGGGAATGGACACGACCAGGCCGCTTCTCGTTCATTGAACTCCAGAATGTTGGAACTCAACCTGTCACCGAGCGCGAACGTGTCGGAATCCTGTGGTTGGGGCGGCGGAACTGACCTCCGCCACTGCCCAGTTCTGTTCCGGCGAGGCGCCGGACGATGTGGGATCGCCGCGTGCGACAGGAGCAGGATCCCGCTCACATGGCGAAGGTTCCCCTGGCTGCAACTTTGTCCTTACAACTGAGGACCTCAATTCCTGATTTTTTCTGTAGACAAACGGGGATCCACTCGCGTACAATCTCGTCCACGGGTGGGGTTGACAGGCCATACAGAACCGGGTGAGGAATCCGAGGCGGCGATCCAATCGCCGGTCATGGAAGCCTGGGCGGATTGCGGTGGCGGGGCTGGGTGCCAACAGCAGGTATTGACACGCGTGTCGGGGTGTTGGTGCGCGCGTCCGTACCATGCACCCGGTGAATACAAAGACAAGCGCATAGTGCATGCCTTGTGGGAATGAGTGTACAGGGTTCAGTTACGTCAACGAGAGCTACTTAACGGAAAAGGAGGTCACAACATGTGTAGAAGATTACTATTCATCAGCATGGTCGTCATGGCGGTGTCGTCTGTTACACTCGCCCAAGCGTTCGTCCCCGGGTGTTCCCAGCATTCGTGCTTCATCGGGGCCGGGGCAACCGGCGTTGCACAAGGCGGGGGTCTGGGGAGCAGCTACGACAACAATTTCACATCAGGTTATCAACTTGACATGGGCAGTTGCGGCCCCTGCGGCACGCAAACGAGCCAGTCGAACGCCGGCTTCATCGATCAGGGCACCGCGGCCGGCGGTTGCGGCGGGTATCGTTCGGCCGGCCAGGTCATGATCGGCGGTGGCACCCAGTGCCAGACGACCGGCTACGTCCCGTCGAACAGTTGCGTGCCGTGCTACCCATGCAGCACGCAGTGCCAAACCGTCGGCGGCATGGGCACGCAAGGCGTGGTCAATACCTGCGGCAGCGGCGCCGCGTCCGCCAGTCAGGCGGGAGCCGCCAGCGAATCCCAGAACGTCACCACGCCGATAACCAGCGGCAGCCAGTACCAGTATCTGGCGGGTACCCAGGGCGGCATGGCCTACGGCAGACCCACTTCGTTTTCTACTGCAGGTGGAACCATAAGTGGCGGGGGTGCACAATGCCAAAGCTTCGGAGGCATTCCAGTCAACTGAGCATACGAGCAACATGAGAGAACCCTGTAGCTCCCGACGGCTGCGGAGAGAGATTTCTTCGCAGCCGTCTTTGTTTGCACGCGCCCACAGGGGCCGCCTTCCACACAACCATTTCCATTTGACCGGGGACGCCGGTCCCACTACAATCACGCCCATTCGAACTGACGATCGAGGCGAACGATCCGCCGCCGAAACCGGATCAGGGACGACATGAGATGAGGTATGGAGCATGAAGGCACCATCGAACAATCCAAGTCTGTCGCGTCGTGATTTCCTGGCAACCACCGCAGCGTCCCTTGCCGCTGCGGGCATCATGGGGTCTGGCTGTATGCAAGAGCAGAAGAAGGCAACCGCCACGTCGAGAGGCCGGATTCCGGTCGGCCTGCAACTCTACTCCGTTCGCGTCGATGCCGAGAAAGACCTGGCCGGCACGGTCGCCAAGGTGGCGGCGATGAACTATGAGGGCGTCGAGTTTGCCGGCTTCTACGGCCACTCGGCCAGGGACATCCGCAAGATCCTCGACGACAACGGCCTCCGTTGCTGCGGCTCGCATACGCCGTGGGACGACCTCTCCGACGCGAAGCTCGACGCCACGATCGAGTTCAACCAGACGATCGGCAACCCATACCTGGTCTGCCCGTGGCTCCAGCCCAAGCAAGGCAGTCCCAGGCAGAGCTGGCTCGACTACGCCAAGCGGTTCAACGAACTGGCCGAGAGGCTTCGCCCGCACCACATGCAGGTCGGCTATCACAATCACGCTCACGATTTTGCCCCCGTGGACGGCACGACCGGCTGGGACCTGCTCGCCGGCAACACCAGCAAGGACGTCATCATGCAGTTCGACACGGGCAACGCCCTCAGCGGCGGCGGCGACCCGCTCGTTTATCTGAAACGCTATCCCGGCCGGGCCACCACGATCCACATCAAGGAGTACTCCACGTCGAATCCGAAAGCCCTGATCGGCGAAGGCGACATCAAGTGGGCCGAGGTCCTCGAACTCTGCCGCAAAGGCGGCACGAAGTGGTACATCATCGAGGAGGAGAAGGAAGGGTATCCGCCCCTGACGGCCGTCGAGATGTCCATCAAGAACTTCAAGAAGCTGATCCGCTGATTCGATGGCGGATCGACGATCGCGGATTGCGGATCGCACCCCGGCCATGAACCCGCAATCCGCGATCATCGTGGCCTTCCGACTTTTTTTCGCTCGCTTACCCAACTTATCGTGACACCTCGGCTCTTTTCTGTTATATTGTCTCCAATCCATTTTTGGCCCTTTCCACGCGATCCGTCCGATATCAGGCGGTAGGATCACAGAGCCAACGTGGGATACAGCACATGGCAATGACGAAGAAGCCCAAGACAACCTGGAATGGGTTCTCCCTGAAGCCCCGCAAGGCGATGCCGGAGGGCCTGTGGACGAAGTGTCCCGGCTGCGAGCAGATGCTCTACCGAAGCGCCGTCGAGAGGAACCTCCACGTCTGTCCTGAGTGCGACTACCACTTCCGCATCGGGGCCGCCACCCGCATCGGGCACCTCGTCGACGAGGACTCCTTCCAGGAGATCCTGGAGAACCTCACGTCCGACGATCCGCTGGACTTCAAGTTCCGCGGGACGACCTATAAGCAGCGTGTCAAGGACGATGAGAAGGCGTCCGGCGCCCGCGAGGCGATGCTCATCGGTAATGCCTTCATCAAAGGTCGCGGCGTCATCCTGGCCGTCATGGAGCCGAACTTCCTCATGGGCTCCATGGGCGCCGTCGTCGGCGAGAAGTTCTGCGCCGCCGTGGACAAGGCCGCCCAGGGATCGCTGCCTCTCGTCGCCGTCATCTGTTCCGGCGGCGCCCGCATGCACGAAGGCGCCGTCTCTCTCGGCCAGATGGCCAAAACCTCTGCCGCCCTGGCCCGTTTCAGCGAGACGAAGGGCCTGTTCATCGCCGTCCTGACCGACCCCACCAGCGGCGGCGTCACCGCCAGCTTCGCCATGCTCGGCGACGTAATCATGGCCGAGCCTCGCGCGTTCATCGGGTTCGCCGGCCCCCGCACGATCGCCGAGACCATCAAGGTCGAGCTGCCCGACGGCTTCCAGACCTCCGAGTTCATGCTCGAGCACGGCTTCATCGACATGATCGTCCACCGCAGGGACCTGCGCAGCGAGATCGCCCGCATCATCGACTACTGCCACAAGTAAGCAAGCCGCCCCTGCAAGGCAGACTGTCTCCATGTCATTCCTGCGAAAGCAGGAATCCACTTAAGCCGCGGCTTCCCTGGACCCCTGCTCTCGCAGGGGTGACAAGAGGGAAACCCACCCTCGCCATTCTGTTCGAAGCTCTTGGGGCGTTCGGTTGTGCGAGCGCATCAGTACCCGCCGTTGCGGACGTGCAGTTGCGGGGCGGCGAGGAGGCCGGATTCCCAGAACTGGTAGTTGTCCGACCACTGCCGGCCGGCGGTGGTCCAATGGCCGGGGCCGTAGGCGTCGGATCGCTTGGGGACCAGGTGCAGCGGGCCGAACGTGTTGCGACGAGTCAGGACTACGTCCACGAGGACCGTGTCACCATCGCGGGCGTCGGCGGTGATCTCTGTCTCATACGACTGCCAGGCGATCATGCGCGGCGGGTGGCCTTCGGAACTGACTTTGGCGCAGGCTGCCTCAAATCTCGGCAGCTCCAAGAACGCGTGCTCCGCGGCGGCTGGTCGTACAGGCAGCGGGACCCTGTAGCGGATCGCGCCGGAGTAGAAGGGCAGGCCTTGCGTCGTGACATCGCCGACCGTGAGCTTTTCGGGCAGGTCGATCAGGGTGCTGGACGCTCCGTCGATTCGCACGCCGAATCTGCCGACCAGGTAGACCGCTTCGATGTTCTTGTCCTCGGAGAAGGCCACCTGCAATTCGAGGGTATTGTCGCCCTCGACAAGGGCGTCTCTGGGCAGAGGGACCTTGCTGATCGCCGGGTCGATCCACCAGCCGTTGGGCTCGGAAGCGATGTCATGGCCGTTGAGCTGGATCGCGAAGTGCTCCGGGTGCTCGATGCACAGCGTGACCGGTCCGGCGGGGACCGCCTCCACTCGAAACGCGAAAGCCATCGTCACCTGTCCCTTGACCGCCGGCCTGGGCGAGCATTTCCTGCTGAACCACAGTTGGACCATTTCGCCGCCCCGGTGGGCCAGGCCAAACCGGTCGCGCACCGCCTGGTCGATCTTCAGCACTTCCTTCGCCTCCTGCCAGTCGCCTTCACCGATCCTGTACTTCGCCCTGTCGAGGACGCAGACGTTGTCCTCGTTGAGGGTGTACTCGAACGGGCCGTAGCAGATCTGCGTCTGCTTCTGCGTGTACTGGGGCTTGGGCGGAATCCCTGATGGCGGCTCGTCAGTGATGACGTAGGCATGCTCGCCGCAGGGTGGGAAGTCCGCCGTGAATTCGAGAGTCCCATCTCTGTTCTGTGCGTCGATCGTATGCCGCTCGGCGGTCCGGCAGTCCCACTCCGTGACATAGCCTTTAGCCGGTACGCGAATCACGGCGTTTCTGTATCCTTTGTCACGATTGACGTCCATCGCCACGACAATCTGTCGGCCGCCATCGGTGCGCATCTGGCAGAAGATGTCCGTCAACGACTGACCCGACTTGGCGTCCACGATCCGCACCGGCGGTCGGATGTGCTTGCTCACCGCCTCGACCACGCCGGCCCGGTCGAACTTGCACCGGCTCGTGCGATCGGCGACGGCCGACGCCAGCGCGACCTCCTTGGCATCGACGTACGCCGGCGGGTCGCCCGCGAAGATCACCTTGCCGCCGGCCTTGTGGAACTGGAACAGGGTCATCAGCGTGTCCACGCGGATCGTGGTCATCTTGCCGACGAGGACGACGCGATACGGCGCCTTGCCGACCCAGAGGACCGGCGTGCCGTCTCTGTCCTTGTCGATCTTGCACAAGCGGCTCATCATGTCCTCGTCGCCGTAATCGAAGTCGATCTGCGCGCCGGCGAGCCAGTGGAAGAGGTCCGCGTACGCCCGCTCGATCTCCTGCACCGCCGGGTCCTTCGGCGTGGCGATGTTGGCGGTCCAGTCCACGTGCACCTGGCACCAGGCGCTCTCCACCGGATTGATCACGAGCAGGTCGCAGTAGGGCTTACCCTGCTGGAGCAGCAGGCCCAGGCGAGCGAAGTAGGTCTCCACTGGCGCATAGTCGCGCCACCAGCCGGACTGATAGAAGATGCTCGCCGGGTAGTCGCGCTTCGCTTCGCCTTCCATCGTGTACCAGGCTAAGTGGGGACAGCGCACGTTGATGCCGAACAGGGCCTGCCAGTCGCCGATGGCCTTGTGGCCCTCGAAGTCGAGCTGCCAGCCGGTGACGCCGTATAGCTCCGAGAGCAGCCACCTCTGGCCGAGCTGGCGGGCAGCGGAGCTGAGCTGCTTGACGATCCAGTAACTCCGGTTGCCCTCCGTCAGGACGTCCACGCCGGGGTTGTGCATACACTCATAGAAGCGCATGAGCGAGCCCTGCATGGTCGCCTGAGCGGTCAGCGTGTCCTCGTGCAGGACGTGGCCGGTCAATCGCATGTGATTGCGCTGGCACCAGTCATGGATCGGCTGGGCCCAGTTGTCGAGGAACAACTGCTGGCATAGCTCCATGTAATAGTACTTGGTCTCGTTGACCGGCCGGCCGTCCGGGCGAAGGAACAGCTCCGGCAGCCAATCGACGATGTCGTACCCGATACGATCTTCGAACTCCGCCGGCAGCTTGTCGGTCCAGGGGGTCATCCACGTGCCGTCCTTGTTCGAGATGCCGAACCCGCACATGACGGCCCCGCGGTGCGGCTCATCGGTGAAGATGCCGCGGATCGACCTGCCCAGCCGGTCGCCGCAATATGTCTTGTACTGCTCGTGCGTGAGCTTCAGGAAGTAGTCCGTCGCCTCGCGATTCATCGTGTCGGCGTACGTGTAGCCGTTGTAGAAGCTGCTCGGCGCCATCTCCTCGACGGTGAAGACGAGAACGGTCTTGCCCGCATACTGCGCCGCCGGCGTTTCGCTTTTGATCCGCACGCAGTTGGAGAAGTTGATGCCGTCGAGGTCGCAGGCAAATGCGGCGAAGATCCCGTCTTTCCAACTGAACTGCCCCGCCGGCACCGCTTGGAGCTTCATGAACTTGAGCCTGTACTTGGGCTCCTTGGTGACCAGCCCGCCCGCCGTACCCGAAGGCCAGCGGTCCTCATCATACAGCCATGCCTCCATGCCCAGCTTCTGGGCTTCATCCGCGCAAGCGTTGACCAGCGAGAACCACTCATCGCCCAAGTACTCCGTCGCCAGTCCCGTCCGCGAGTGCATGAAGAACCCGCCGAATCCCATCTCCTTCATGACATGAATCTGCCGAATCAGCTCGTCCTTTTTGAGTTCCCCATTCCAAGCCCAAAACGGCTTGCCCCGATACGCCGCCCCCGGCTCCTGAAACTGCGAGTACAACTGCTCATCCGTCTCTCTCGCCGTCGTTGTCCCCCGCACCCCCGCACACCCGCCCATCAATGCAACGCCGACAACGCCCAGCAACACAAGGCCAATTCGATCCATCGCCTTCATTTCGAGTTCTCCAACACGACCCAACCAATCGTCCTGACGCCCCGAGTGTACCGGCCCGCCTCGATCCCCACAACGAAATAGGGTCTTGTATCACAGAGGGCGGCGGGATATCGTAGAAGTCGCT
This sequence comes from Sedimentisphaerales bacterium, assembly GCA_016928975.1. Next base: position 15,567 of record JAFGJR010000195.1, read on the forward strand.
GAGAAGCCTGTTGTAGGCAGGCTGGTCTACCTAGACACGTTCTTTGTAGGCTGCTCGAGAGAAGCCAAGCAGCGGGTAGTTGCCATCGAGACCATTGAATGGAAGGGTACTTCAATGAACAGATTACACGTCACGCAAGGAGGACGCGTCCTGCTGCTGGTGGTATCCACATCCTGCCCGCTGCTCTGCGGTGCTATCCGGCCGGAGGCGAAGGTGATCGGTAAGGAGGCCCATGCAGCAGCATCAGTGCATGCGGCGGACCTGGACGCCGATGGTGACTTGGACGTGCTGTCGGCTTCTACCAGAGACAATAAGATTTCCTGGTATGCAAACGTTGGCGCGGGCCTCTTCGGACCCCGGCAGGTCATCACCACAGCCGCCGATATGCCAGGGTCCGTATACGCGGCGGACCTGGACGGCGATAATGACATAGACGTGCTCTCCGCTTCTCTTGGGGACAACAAGATTGCCTGGTATGCCAACGACGGATCGGGCCATTTTGGCCCCCAGCAGGTCGTCACCACAGAGGCCCATCACCCACGCTCTGTGTACGCGGCGGACCTGGATGGTGACCGCGACCTGGACGTCCTTTCGGCCTCCGACATTGACGGCAAGGTAGCGTGGTATGCCAACAATGGATCAGGCCATTTTAGCCCTCAGCAGGTCATCACCACTACAGACGATGACTTCGGGTCCGTGTACGCGGCGGACTTGGATGGCGATGGGGACTTGGATGTGCTCTCGGCTTCCTTTGGCCCGTCTAATGCTGACGATCATACAGCCAGCATTGCCTGGTATGCCAACAACGGGTCCGGCCATTTCGCGCCCCAGCAGGTGATCAGCACAACGCCCGGTGAGACGTTTTCTGTGTACGCGGCGGACTTGGATGGCGACGGAGACATGGATGTACTCTCGACCCATGTCGTGTCGACCCCATGGCAGGTTCTGTCGGGGGGCGTAACGTGGTATGCAAACGATGGATCAGGCCATTTCGGCAGTCCGCAGGTGGTTGCTAAAGGGGCCTCTTATGCAGCGATGTACGTGCGCGCGGCAGATCTGAATGGTGATAAGGTCCTGGATGTCCTGTCTAATTGTCCTTGGGACCGCAAGATAGTCTGGTATGTGAATGATGGATCGGGCCATTTCGGCAGTCCGCAGGTGATCAGTACAGAGACCTACACGCCAGTATCCGTGTATGCGGCGGACATGGACAGCGACGGGGACTTGGACGTGCTGTCGGCTTCCGTCGAGCCGATGGGGGCTGGCCAGATTGCCTGGTACGAGAACAAATAAATGACAGATGCGATTCTGTCGGCCTCTCGGTGATGCAGGTCTTGCCCTGCCAGAGAGACCGCAAAGAGCCCGTCGATGTCGCAGGGCAGAGAGGTCCTACGACAACGGGACGTAGGATAGAGGACGGAGGAGAGTGAGGTCTCCTCCGTCCTCAGACTATCGATTTGTCACACCTTATCTGCGGTGGGGCAGATGAAGGGGGCGCGGTACTCGCGGCGGAGGAGCTTGTTGGCGGGGTCGCTGTTGGCGAAGACCTCCTTTTGCGGGTCGAAGGTCAGCAGCGGGCCCATCGAGATCGAGTATTTCGCGAAGTCCACGCCGTTGTCTTTCAGGTGTTGGAGCGTCCGGTTCAGGGTCGCGACGTTGTCGTCATGGCTCTTGACCTTTTCCAGGATCGCCTTGGCCTGATCGATGGAGACCTTGTTCTGCTCGCCGAGATAGTAGCTGATATTGGCGAAATGCGCGACGGAGGCGGAGAGGTGGCCCTGGAAGGCGTCGGAGTTCAGGGTCTCGGCCTTGCGGCTGCGCACGGCGTCGAGGAAGTTGCCGTAGTGGTCGCCGCCGCCTTTGAACTCCTTGACCTGCTTGCCCGCCAGGTCAAAGACGACGCAGTGCGTGTATTCGCGCTGGACGAGGATGCCTTCGGAGCCGTAGAAGATCACGCCGATCTGGTTGCCCTTGGTGGAGCCGAAGAGCTTGTTGATCTGCTCGTCGGCGGAGTTGTCGACGGACAGGCCGCGAGTCTCGAAGACCATCGTCTTATCGCCGTAATCGTAGATGCCGACTTCGGTATTGGCGGTGTCGCCGGCGTCGATGTACTTATCGTCGTTGCGTTCCGCCTGGTAGCCGAGCCGGCCGCCATAGGCGATCACGCTATTGGGCTGGCGGTTGATCCCCAGGCCCCAGCGAGCGATGTCCGCCTGGTGCGGGCCCTGGTTGCCGGAGTCGCCGTTGCCGTAGAGTCGCTGCCAGTGCCAGTCGTAATGGAAGTTCGGGCGGGTGAGCTTGGGCGAGGTGTATGGGGCCGGTCCGCTCCACAGGTCGAAATCGACATGGGCGGGGATCGGGTAATCGCCAAGGGCGCCGATGGACTTACGTCGTTTGTAGCACAGGCCGCGCGCGAGGCTCACCGTCCCGATGCCGCCGTCGGCGATGAACCTCATGGCGTTCCGGACGGCTGGGTTGGAGCGGCATTGCGTGCCCACCTGGCAGATCCGGCCGTACTTCTTGGCCGCTGCGACCAGCGCGGCCCCCTCCGGAATGTCGTGACTGATCGGCTTTTCGAGGTAGGCGTCCTTGCCCGCCTGCATGGCCCACACGCCGCACAGCGCGTGCCAGTGGTTCGGCGTGGCGGTCGAAATGAAGTGAATGCTCTTGTCGTCAAAGACCTGGCGCATGTCCTTGACCCACTTGGGCCGCCGGCTGGTCTTCTTCTCGATCGCGGCGCAGTTTTCCTGGCCGACCTTCTCGTCGATATCGACGATGTAGGCGATCTCAACGTCCTTGCGCCTTGAGAAGGCGTCGATGTGATCGCCGCCGCGACCGTTGCAGCCGATCACGGCACACAGGAGTTTGTCGTTCGGACCGGCGGCCTGTCCCCTGGCAAGGCCGCTGAACATCGGGGCGGCGGACAACGCCGCGGCTACAGACACAGACTCCCGCAGAAATTGACGACGTGTTTGTTGCATCATGGCAGTCACTCCTATTGAGACGCGAAATCTTGCGTGACTACTATACCACCTCTCGCCGCCGGTGGGAAGTGGCAGCCCGTTTGTAGTGTGCCCGCAAGGGCGTCCAGAGAAACGCCTTGCGGCGTCACTACAAACCAGCTCACTTGACTAGGGCGCCCAGATGCTCGAGCTCCCCATGACCCCGAGCGAGTCCGCAAGGCCATCGCCACCCTTGCATGGCGGGATCGAGGCCGGACATCTCGCATGGGAATCCGGGCGGCACAGATGTGTCCTTGCGCTCGACGAGGCCGTCCCTCATCCGCCTGCGGCACCGGACCGGCCCACCAGCGACAAGATTTTGTGACGAATCCGGCAAAAATACGTATTTATGCGTATTGACAAACTCCCGGAAAGGCGTAGCGTGACTTGAAACCATCGAGCAGCTCGACGCCGGCTGCTTCCATACGCTGTAACGGGCAGCGATCATCAATCGCCAGGGGCGCCGAGCTTCGTGTGGGTCTACGCGGAGTTGGTGCAAATATCTGCCGCCGGCCGCGATGTGTCATATATCAGAAACTCCATACCGAGGCATTTCTAAAAGGTGACGGGATGAACGCGCGAGCGGCATCCGTGACTGACAACCGAGAGGGGTAGATATGACGACGATACGAATGGCGGTCCTGTTGGGTCTCGTGCTCACTATTGCTGGCGGCAACCAAATCGCTTCCGCTCAGTACCTTGTGGATTCTGATTTCAATGCCAGTGCCAACAGTGCGGCTCTGCGAGCCAATTCGTCGAGTCAGGACTGGTACGAAAGCAGACAGGACGGCACGAACGGCCCGAACCTTCTCACTCTCGACACCACCAGCGTGGGCAGCAACACGTCGAAGAAGGCGAAACTCACCTCAAGCACGGCTAACCCTGGCGGCAACGCCTATTTGACGCAGGAGTTCAGCTCCCCACAGACGGGGCGTTTTACAGCGCAGTGGCGCATCTATGTGGATTCCATAACCGATATCTCCGGCCACCCCGACTGCGCCGGCTGGATGATGATCGGCGACGATTCGGATTCCAGCAGCAAAGGACCGAACGCCAGCGACAGTGAGCGGTTCGTTTACATGGCGTTCCTCAAGAATGGGGGCGGCACCAGTGGCACGATGGATTTGGTGGCGATGGAGAGATACGTGACGACGCTCACTCCCATCGCATCGAATCTGTCCCTTGATCGCTGGTATACGATACGAGTTGACGTGGACC